>JBJTAX010000143.1:0-12223 GCA_046091055.1 Verrucomicrobiota bacterium
TTCTTCTTCTTGGCCGACCTGTTCTTCTCCCCGATCACCATCATCGGCACGCAGCTTTCCGAAGCGACGCTCGCGATGGCGGGCGCGGAGCGCTATTTCCGCCTGCTCGACACCCCGCCGGCCTGGACGGACGCGCCGACGGCCGACGCCTGCCCCCCCCTGCGAGGCCACGTGGAGTTCCGCGACGTGCGCTTCGCCTACGTGCCCGACCGGCCGGTGCTCCACGGGATCTCCTTCGTCGCGCAGCCCGGCCAGGTCGTCGCGCTCGTCGGCCACACGGGCTCCGGGAAATCGACCATCATCGGGCTGCTCGCGAAATTCCAGCTTCCGCTGTCCGGCCAGGTGTTCGTCGACGGGCGCGATCTCGCCGACGTCCGGCAGGAGACGCTGCGCCGGCAGATGGGCTTCGTCTTCCAGCAGAACTTCCTCTTCGCCGGCACGATCGCCGACAACGTGCGCTCGGCCCGGCCCGCGGCGAGCGACGACGAAGTGCGCCAGGCCGTCCGGGACCTCGACTGCCTCGACCTCGTCGAAGCCCTCCCCGGCGGCATCCACGCGGCCTGCTCCGAGAAGGGTCGCGGCCTGTCCATGGGCCAGCAGCAGCTGGTCGCGTTCGCCCGCGCCCTGCTCGCCGACCCGCGGATCCTCGTGCTCGACGAGGCCACGAGCGCGGTCGACACGCTGACGGAGGCCCGCCTGCAGGTCGCGCTCAACCGGCTGATGAAAGGACGCACCTGCTTCGTGGTCGCGCACCGCCTGAGCACCATCCGCCGGGCCGACCAGGTGCTCGTGCTTGACGACGGACGCATCGTCGAGCGCGGACGCCATGAGGAGCTGCTGGAAGCGGCGGGCGTCTACGCCGGACTCTACCGCGACTTCCTCAGCGCCACGAACTGAAGGCTTACTTGGCGACTGGCTCCGGACCGAAGGACGGACGGCGCGGACGATCCTTGCCCGCCGGCTTGGCGGCGCTTTCGGCGGCGAGGTAGGCGGCGGCAAGCCCGAGCGTGCGCACCGGGGCGTAGAGGTCGCCGACCGGCGAGCGGCGGAAGACCTCGGCCTGGAGTCCTTGATAGGCCAAGGAGCCGTCGATCATCCGGACTTCGAGCGTCAGCTCCGCCCGCACGGCCTGACTGACGGGCCCGCCCGAATAACGGAGCGCTTTCTGCGGTCCCAACACGACCAGGCCGCAGCCGTCAGGCTCCTGCGGCAGAGGCAGCTCCCAGGTCTCGGCGGCGAGGCCGGGAGGCAGCATCACGAAGGCCTGGCGCAACGGCCCGCCCGGATTACCGGGATAGATCAGGCGCCGGCGCCACAGCGGCCAGTAACGACGTCCTGCTTCGTCGACGATTTCGGTGCCGCCCGGGCCGTCGACCACGAGCATGCGCTCCTTCAGGAAGGCGACCTCCTCCGGACGGAATTCGGCGCGGATCGCGCCGGCCCGGCGGACGGGCCCTTCGTCGGGCGCGACCTCGGCCGAGACCAGGAGGACGATCTCGACCGGTCCGGCGACCCGATGGTCGATCCACGCGATGACGCCGTAAGGCACCGCGGTCATCGCGGCGGCCAGGGCGAACCCGCCGACGAGGGACTTGCCGAACTCATGCCGCTCGCGGAGGGCCGTCAGCAGCGCGGCGCCGGCGAAGCCCGCGGCGTGGACGGAGATATCGACGCCGAGCGTCCACTGCGCGGACTCGAACGATTCCGGCCGCCCGAACCAGCGGATACGGTAGAACATCAGGACCACCCACAGGATGCCCGCCGTCGCCCCGAGCAGCGGGGCGTAGCGCGGGCCCGCGCGACGCTAGGGCGTCGGGAGCAGCGCCGAAGCCAGGGAGGCGAACAAGCCGCCGAAAAAAGCGTCCTTCAACGACGCGACCCCGGTGAGGGCGGCGGCGAGGACCCGGAACGCCCACGTGAACCAGTCGGTCAGCGCGTAGGCCTTCTTTCCCCGACGATCGTGCCCGCGGGCACGACGGCGCCTTTCTTGACGACGATCACGCCGTCGCGGACGAAAAGCGCGTCGGTCTCCCACTTCTCCGGCAGCCCGGTCGGCGCGAGGCGGCAGCCGGCGCCGATGCGCGCGTTCTTGTCGATGATCGCGTTGCGGATGAGGCAGTTCGGACCGACGCCGATGTCCGGCCGGCCCAGGCCGTGGTTCCGGCTCAGGTCATTGGGCCGTTCGAAGGAGTCCGCCCCCATCATCACGACGTTCTCCAGGCGGGAGCCGGCGCGGATCACCGAACGCACGCCGATGACGCAGCGGGTCAGCTCCGAGTCGTCGACGATGGCCCCGTCGGCCATGAGCACGCGCTGCGAACGGGCGCCGTTGAGCTTCGCCGGCGGCAGGTAACGGGAATGGGTGTAGACCGGGTTCTGGCCGTCGAAGAAATCAAACGGGGGCACCGGGTCGGTCAGCGTCAGGTTGCATTCCCAGAAGGATCCGACCGTGCCGATGTCCTCCCAGTAACCGTCGAAGACGTAGCCCATCATCCGCTTCGAGGCGAGCAGGCCGGGGATGACCTCCTTGCCGAAGTCGGTCTGCGTATGGTCGGCCAGGGCCTCGCGCATGACCTTGCCGGAGAACAGGTAGATGCCCATCGAGGCCAGGCAATAAGGCTTGTCGGACTTGTCGGACAGGCGAGCGCGGGCGGCGCCACCGAGGACGAGCGAGGAGATCACCGCCGGATCCTTGGGCTTCTCGACGAATTCGCCGATGCGCAGGTCGGGGTTGACGCGCATGACGCCGAGCGCCGAGACCTGCTCGGACGGCATGGCCTTGGCGGCGATGGTCACGTCGGCGGCGGTCTCCATGTGCTGACGGGCGAGCTCGTCGAAATCGAGGCGGTAGAGCTGGTCGCCGGACAGGATCAGGACGAGGTCTTCGTCCCGGAGGTTGTAGTGGTGGAGATTCTGGCGCACCGCGTCGGCGGTGCCTTGGTACCAGGTCTCCTTGTCGCCGGTCTGTTCGGCGGCCAGGATGTCGACGAAGCCCCGGCCGAAGCCGTCGAACTTGTAGGTCTGCTGGATATGCTTGTGCAGGGAAGCCGTGTTGAACTGCGTCAGCACGAAGATCTGGTTGAAGCCCGAGTTGAGGCAGTTGCTGATGGGGATGTCGACCAGGCGGTAGTTGCTCGCGAGGGGCACCGCCGGCTTGCAGCGGTCCTTGGTCAGGGGATAGAGACGGGAGCCGCGGCCTCCGCCCATGATGATGCTGATGACGCGAGGAAGGGAAGGCATGGCGGGATGGCTTACCTTCCCTCCGGCGGCTCTCGCCCACAAGCGGAAAAGGGCGAATGGCGGCTTGAAGCAGGTCCCGGGACGGGGTTGCATCGCCCTGCGCATGGCCTTCGCCTTCCACATCCTCGGCACCAGCAGTTCGGGCAACTGCTCCCTGCTCGAGGCCGGCGGCGCGCGGGTGATGCTGGACGCGGGATTCCAAGGCCCCCGCCTTGAAGCATCGCTCCAGAAACTTGGCCTGGAGGCCCGGGCGCTCGACGCGGTGTTCATCACCCACGAGCATGCCGACCACTGCGCGGGCCTCCCCGCCCTGCTCCGCCAGAACCCGAGGCTGAAGGTCTTCGCCAACCGCGAGACGGCGCGCCGGATCAAGGACTCCCTGAAATCGCAGCCGGACTGGCAGCTGTTCGAGACCGGCACGACCTTCGAATTCAAAGCTCTGCAAATCACGGCCATCCCGATCCCGCACGACGCGGCCGATCCGGTAGGCTTCGCCTTCGACCTCCCGCCCGAGGACGCGCGGCCGGCCAAGCGGCTGACCTGGCTGACCGACCTCGGCCACGTGACGCCCGTCGTCCGCCATCATGTCGCCCTCGCCGACATCCTCGTGCTCGAGGCCAATTACGACGACGAGATGCTCGACCTTTCCAAGCGGCCGGCATCCCTGAAGCAACGCATCCGCGGCAACTTCGGCCACCTGTCCAACCTGCAGACCCGCGACCTGTTGCTCGGCCTGCGCGAATGGCAGACGACGGAACTCTGCCTCGGCCACCTCAGCAAGGAGTGCAACCGCACTGTGATCGTCGACGCCCTGATGAACGAGGTGCGCGCCCAGAAGACCGACCTCCGCATCACGGTGGTCGATCCGCTGGAGGACAATCCGGTCAGCCTCTGGTGAGCTTCAGCGGGCGGGCGGCACGGGCACGTCCTCGGCCGCGGGCGGCGCGGGCGCAGGCGCCGCAGAACCCACCACGGCGCTCTCGGCCACGGAACGCGCGAGGCGTTTGACCGCGGCGCCGCAGGCCGGCGAAGCCGGATTGAGGTCCTGGGCCGACAGCCAGGCCGCCAGGGCCGCCGCTTCCGCTCCGTCCTTCTCCAGGCGCTCGGCCTGTCCGATCAGCCGGGCGTAGGCGGCGACGAGCGGGGCGATGTCGGAACGGGTCTTGGCGAGCACGAGGTCGTCGGATTCGGTCTTGTAGGCTTCGACGATCACGTCCCACGCCAGGTAAGGGTTGTTCTGCGAGGCCAGCATGGCGGCCTTCTGGATGTTCGCGTCGAGCTCGCCGACGCGGTTCACCACCTTGCGGAGCTTCTCGGAGCGCTCCTTGTCCTGCGCGAGGGCCAGGGCGAACTCCAGCTTCTTGTTGTAGATGTCACGCCACTTGGATTCCTCCAGGAGCCGGTCGAACTCGGGTATCTTCTGGTCCAGCGTGTCCTGCCGGCTGACGACCTGGTTGGCGAAGTCCTTCACCGCCGGATTCTGCGGCCAGATCTTGGTCGCGCGCTCCAAGGCGGCCTCGGCCTTGGCGTTCTCACCGGCGATGGCGGCGGCCTTGGCGGAAAGCAGCGACATGTTCGAGGCGTTCATGGCGTTGTTGACCTTGGACATGATGCCGGCTCCCGGAAAATCGCGGGCCCGCCCTCTGACTTTGTTCACGTAGCTCTCGACGTTGGCCAGGTCGCGCTCGTCGCCGAGGCGCTGCAGTTCGCGGAGATCCTTCCAGAGGCCCATCATCTCGCGCTTCTTCTCCTGCGGGTAAAGCATCACCACCGGCTCGAATTCGCCGAGGAAGAACGTCTCCTGCAGGCGTTCGAAAGCGCCGAACAGCTCGCCTTGCCTCACCAGGTCGTCGACGGTCTGCATGCCCTTGCCGACGTCCTTGATCGCCTCGCGGGAAAGCATGTCGACCGACTCCAAGGTGGGCACGAAGTCGGACACCGGGAAGAACTCCTTCACCTCCTTGGCGCCGACGACGACGTCCTGGCTGCCGCCGTTGAAGACGACGCGGTAGAAAGCGCTCGTCACCAGCGCGTGCCGGTAGCGACGGGCCATGAGGAAGGCGACCATCTGCGACTGGAACTCGATCTTGGCCTTGAGCCCGAGCGCGGTCATCTGGGTGCCCTTGGCCAGGATCTGGGCCTGCGTGCGGGCCTCGTCCTTGACGCGCAAGCCGAGCTCGGTGGTCCCGGTCTGCGTCTTGGTCACGACCTTGGCCTTGCCTCCTGCGGCCTGGCTGCGCTCGTCGTTGGCCATCTCGATCATGTCGGCGCGGTTGATGATGACCGACTCCTGCGTCTTGCGCAGGGCCTCGAGCTGGTTCGAGCTGATCTCCAGCATCTGGTATTCCTTGTTCATGCGCCACGCCTTCTGGACCTGCGAGGCGATGGTCAGGCTGTTGCCGGCGTCGAACTCGAATTCAGCCGCCTTGAAGAGCAGGTTGAAGGCCTCCTGCTGGTTGCGGGCGTAATTAGCCTGGGTAAGGGATTGCGGGGATAGCAACAGCTGGATCTGGTCGAGGATCTGGACGTAACGCTTGATGTCGCCGTTGTCGGTGGGCGCGGCGAGGTAGCGCTCGAAGCGGGCGCGCACCGTTCGGGTGTTCCCGAGGTTCATCGTCGTGCCTTTCCACTGCATCGTCCCGTTCTCGAGGTCGACGGAGTCGGTGTTGACGTCGAAGATGCGGTCCGCGCCGCCCTCGACGGTGGAACTGCTGTAGTTGCCGGCGGTGCCGCCTTGAGCGGGCGCGGGCAAGGAACCTGGGGTTGGCTGTGAGTATGCAACTAACAGACTACCGGACCAGCCGAGGACACCGAGGAGTAAGGAGCGCATGACGGAAAAGCTCAGAAGCGTTCGAGGGCTTCGACGACCAGGAGGTCGCGGGTGACGCGCAGCTTGCACTTGAAGCGCTGGCCGACCTCGAAGGAGTCGGCCGAGCCCGCGGGGATGAAGACCGGGATGCGTCCGACCGCGCGGGCGGGATCCTTGTCGATGGGCTTCACGGCGAGCACGCGCCCGCGGCCTTCGACGAAGGCGAGCTGCTGCTCGACCTGGCAGTCGAGCCGGTAACTGTTGCCCTGCAGGGTCGCCCAGTCCTTGCGGTAGGCCTCGACCGACAGCGGCGCGAGGTCGGCGAAACGGCCGCCACCGCCCATGCGCGGGACGACGAGCGCGAGCAGGACGACGATCACGACGACCGGGATGCCGAGCGCGAAAAAGAGAGGGTTGATCTTGGACATGGGGCAAGGGCCGATATCCGACCCGCCTCCAGCCTAGGGGCATTTACGATTTGTTCCAGCGATTTCCCTTATGAGGGAAACGACGGGCGGGCCCGGGACATGAGGGAATCCGCCCACTCGCTCAGCTCCAGCGCTTCTGCTGGCAGCCGAAGACCACCAGGCAGACGCCCACCAGCCCTTGGACCAACAAGACGACCAAGGCTTCGGTGGTGCCGGCGACATAGGCGTTCTGATTGGGCATGCTGGCCGTATAGGCGTCGTAGAGCGGCTGCCCCATCATGGACTTCATGTAGCCCGACCACCCCCAATAGGCGTTGATGAAAGGGCGGCAGAGCCAGGTCAGCGCGGAGGGCAAGGCCAGCACGACCCCGGAAAGCGGCAGCTGGACACCCACGAGATAGATGGACAGCAACGAGGACTTTTCCGGCGAGGCGAGCATGGCCGAGAAACCGAGGCACACGACCGACATCGA
The DNA here is from genome assembly GCA_046091055.1 of Verrucomicrobiota bacterium. GTDB lineage: Bacteria > Verrucomicrobiota > Verrucomicrobiia > Opitutales > UBA953 > UBA953. Next base: position 6,950 of record JBJTAX010000143.1, read on the forward strand.
GACGCAGCTGGCGGCGAGCACGGTCATCTGCTCGGCCCAAGGTCCCGGGAAATTGCACACGAGCTTCACGAAGAAGCACATCCAGGCGCCCTGGCCGACCGCGACCATCGAGACGAAGACGACCTTCGAGAGCGCATATGCCCACGGACGCAGGCCGATCATGCGTTCCTTCTCGTAGAGGATGCGCTCGGCGGAGATCTCCCGGCCGCCGTTGTTGGCGCCCATCAACGTCAGCAGGATCACCTGGAACATGACGAGCCCGGCGGCGAGCCCCGCCAGCTGCGCGTTCGACATCTGCACGCGCAAGGCCTGCTGGACCTCCTCCATCGAGGCGGTGTTGCGGTCCATCGGGATCTTCAGGACGTCCCAGGCGCCGTCCAAGTTGAAGATGATGACCAGCAGGGGGAAACCGAAGGTGATCGCCAAGGTCAGCCCGAGGTAGCCGGTGTCGCGGAAGAACAGGCGCAACCGGCGGGCCAGCAAGGTGCCGAACTGGGAAAGGCCGTCCGGGACGACCGGCTCGGGCAAGGGCTCGACCTCCGGGGCGCCGCCCGCCTTGACGGTGGCGGCGGCGAAGGAGTCAGGGTGCTCGGCCTGATGGATGGCCCAACGCTCGCGCCAGGCGGAGAGGTCCGACGCATTGAGCACCTCGTAAAGACGCAGTCCGTCGGGGACACGGAAGTAGGCGAGCAGTTCGGCCGGCGAGCCTTGGAAGACCACGTCGCCTTGGTAGACGACCGTCACCCAATCGAACTGGTCCAGCTTGCCGAGGTTATGGATGATGCAGACGAAACTCTTGCCGCTGGTCGTCGCGAGCTCGCGCAAGACCGCTAAGATCTGGTCCTCGGACTGAGGGTCCAGGCCGGAAGTGACCTCGTCGCAGACCATGCACGCCGGGTCGAGCGTCAGTTCCAATCCGAGCGAAAGACGACGCAGCTGACCGCCGGACAATGCCGAGACCCGCTTGTCGCGGTGCGGCGACAGGCCGGTGACGCCGAGCACGGACTCCAGCCGACGCGTCCGTTCGGCGGCGTCGGGCACGGCCAGGCGCAAGGCGTAGTCGATCGATTCGGCGACCGTGAGCTGGGCCTGGGCCGCGGTGAACTGAGGAGCGAAGCCGACCTTGCCGACCAGGTCTTCCGTGCAGGTGATCGGCCGGCCGGCCAGGCGCGCTTCGCCCGAGGAAGGCAGGATGCCGAGGATGGCCTTCATCAAGGTCGTCTTGCCGCAACCGGAGGGACCGATGACGGCGTTGAGCCCCCGTGGCAGGAACCGGGCGGTGGCGCCATCAAGGATGACGGGGCCTTCGGCGCCCGCCCTTACGGTGAGGTTCTCGCAGCTCAGCATCGGTTGCAGTCTTGCCTCGGCCTTCTCATGGGTAAAGGATTAACGCCATGAGACCCCTCTCCCTCGCCGCCGTCCTCGCCGCGACCGTCGCCTTCGCGCCCCAAGCCGAGGCCTTGCAGATGACCAAGAAAGCCATCCGCAACCAAGGCATCTTCGGCGTCAAGGTGGCCAACACGGACATGGCCTTCTATGGCCGCGCCGACGCCATCCTTTCGATCTCCTTCCAGGAATACACCACGGGCGCCTTCATCGTCTCCGAAGTCGTCATCGACATGAAAGACTCAAACCAGCAGCTGCGCATCTACAACACCCGCGCGCCCGGCACGGCTGATGTCGCCAACCGCGCGAACCGCGCGAGCGCCGCCAACTCCCAGAATCGCGGGCTCGACCCCAAGGAAGCCAGCAAGCTCCCGATCCCCGGCCCGCTCGCCGCAATCGAATCGAAGATCAACAACGTGGCCAACAACACCACGGGGGACCTCGTCGTCAAGACCTACCCGAACACCCCCCACGCCAAGACCGTGGAGATGGTCGTCTCGACCAAGGCCGAACTCAAGCTGCTCTACTCCAAGCTCACCAGCCTTTACACCGGCATCGAAATCGAAGCCGTGGACGGCGCTTCGGTCGAAGGCTCCAACGCCGCGGCGACCGCCGCCGCGGCCGCGGCCGCCGCGGGGGCGACCGCCGCCAAGATCAAGATCAACCAGATCGGCGGGGTGCTGTTCACCGTCGAATAGGCGGCCAACCTCGCCCTGAAGCCCGTTTCAGGCCTTCCGGACCGGCTTACCGGCTTCAAGGCAACTCCGGCTTGACCGTCCCGAGACCGTCCGCTTGTCTCCGCCCTTACTCCCATGCCCAGCCTTCCCGTCAACCGCATCAAGAAGAAGAACATCATGAGCTACAACGGTGAGCTCTGCATCGTTCTCGAGTGCCTTGTCCGCACCCCCCCGAACAACGCCTCCTATGTCCAGATGGAACTCCGCTCCATCAAGACCGGCGCCAAGATCCCGGTCCGCTGCGGCATCGGCGTCAGCTTCGAAGTCTTCGACAACAGCATCAAATCCCTTGAATTTTCCTACGAAGCCGACGGCAGCTACGTCTTCGTCGACACCGACTCGAACGAGGAATACTACATCTCGGCCACCACCCTGGCGGATTCCAAGGAGTTCCTGATCTCCGGCACCTCCTACATGGTCCTCTTCGTCGAGGAGAAGCCGGTCACCGTCGACCTCCCCCCCTCCGTCACGGTCGAAGTCCTCGAAGCCCCGCCCGCCGTCAAGGGCGACACCGCCGGCAACGTCCAGAAGACCGTCACCTGCGAGAACGGCCTCCAGGTCAACGTCCCGCTCTTCATCAAGCAGGGCGAGAAGATCAAGGTCAGCACCGAGAATAAGGAATACCTCGGTCGCGCTTAAGCCGCCCTTACGGACCCTGCGCGAACCCCGGACCGCCGGGGTTCTTTCTTGGCCGGACGGGCCGGAAGGAGCGTAGACCCGCAGGGATTCGAACCCCGACAAAGTGAACCAAAATCACTTGTGCTACCGTTACACCACGGGTCTGCGCGCCCCGACTGAAGAGCGAGACACGGGTCGGAGTCAAGCGAGACCAAGGCGGGGTTGACGCTGGGGTTTGTTCGGCTCATTTCCCCTGTATGACCGCCACCTCCGTCTCCAAGCCGAAATATCGTCGTATCGTGCTCAAGATCAGCGGCGAGGCCCTGCGCAACGACGCGACCGGCGAATCCATCGACAGCGCGGTCCTCGACCGACTCGCCGAAGAGCTCCGTTCGCTGCAGAAGATCGGCACGCAGGTCGCGGTCGTCGTCGGCGGCGGCAACATCTTCCGCGGCCTCGCCGGCGCGCGCGCCAACGGCACCGACCGCACCACGGGCGACAACATGGGCATGCTCGCCACGGTCATCAACGGCCTCGCCCTGATGGACCGACTGGAGAAAGCCGGACTCGAGTGCCGCGTGATGACCGCCATCCCGATGGACCGCATCGCCGAACCTTTCATCCAGCGCCGGGCCACGCGCCACCTCGAGCGCGGACGCATCGTCATCTTCGTCGCCGGCACGGGCAACCCGTACTGCACCACCGACTACGCCTCCGCCCTGCGGGCCAACGAGATCGGCGCCGACGCCATCCTCAAGGCCACCAAGGTCGACGGCGTGTACGACAAGGATCCGATGAAGCACAAGGACGCCAAGCGCTACGACCGCGTCTCGCACGCCGAAGCCCTGCGGAAGCGTCTCGGCGTCATGGACGCCGAAGCGTTCTCGCTCTGCGAAGCCAACAAGCTCCCGATCATCGTGCTCTCGATGTCCGCGAAGGGCGCCGTGAAGAAAGCCGTCCTCGGCCAGCGCATCGGCACGCTCGTCGCCTGATTCTCCAATCACCCAACACCCCACCCCTATCCTATGGACATCAAGAAAGTCATCGCCGACGGCGCCAACGCCATGAAGAAGGCGGTCGACCACACCTCGCAAGAGTTCGCCACGCTGCACACCGGCAAGGCCTCGCCCGGCATGATCGAGAACGTCCAGGTCCACGTCGAAGCCTACGGCATGACCCAACGCCTCAAGGACATGGCCGCCATCACCACGCCTGACGCGCAGACGATCGTGGTCCAGCCTTTCGACAAGGCCGTGATGGACGACATCCGCAAGGCCATCCTGGCCGCCAACCTCGGCATCAATCCCGTCCCGCAGGGCAACTTCATGCGCTGCCCGGTCCCGTCCCTCTCCGGCGAACGCCGGCTCGAGCTCGCCAAACGCGCCACCCAGATGGCCGAGGAAGGCAAGGTCCGCGTCCGCAACGCCCGCCGCGACGCGCTCGAGCTCCTGAAGAAGGGCAATAAGGACAAGTTCGTCACCGACGATGAACTGAAGCGCTCCGAGAAGGAGATCCAAGCGCACACCGACAAGTTCACGGCCGACATCGAGAAGAACCTGAAGGCGAAGGAAGCCGAACTGAAGGGCTGAACCCCGCCCCGACAGTTTCCATGAATATTCACGAATACCAAGCCAAGGAACTCTTCGAAAAGTTCGGCGTCGCCGTGCCCAAGGGCGTGGCGGTCAAGTCCGCCGCCGAATTCGAAGGCGCGCTCGCCAGGATAGACGTCTCCGGCGGCATCATGGTGAAGTCCCAGATCCACGCGGGCGGTCGCGGCAAGGGCACCTTTACCGACGGCTTCAAGGGCGGCGTGAAGTTCTCGCCGACCAAGGAGAAGGCCCTTGAGAACGCCAAAGCGATGCTCGGCAACACCCTCGTGACCGCCCAGACGGGCGCCGAAGGCCGCAAGGTCCAGACGATCTACTTCACCGAGGCCGCCAACCTCGGCAAGCGCCCGGACGGCCGTGATGACGAGTACTACCTCGCCATCCTCCTCGACCGCGCGACCTCCCGCCCGGTCATCGTCGCCTCGACCGAAGGCGGCATGGAGATCGAACACGTCGCCCACCACACCCCGGAGAAGATCTTCAAGGTGCAGGTCGACCCGGCCGTCGGCCTCCAGGCCTACCAGTCCCGCCAGATCGCCTTCTCGCTCGGCTTCTCCGGCGACCTCTTCAAGCAGTGCGTCACCCTCGTGACGAAGCTCTACCAGTTCTACTGGGAGAAGGACTGCGCGATGGTCGCGGTGAACCCGCTCCTGGTCACCAAGGAAGGCAAGCTGCTCGCCCTCGACGCCAAGGTGTCGTTCGACGACAACGCCCTCTTCCGCCACCCCGACGTCGTCGCCCTGCGCGACCTCAACGAGGAGGACGCCAAGGAGATCGAGGCCTCGAAGTTCGGCCTCTCCTACATCGCCCTCGACGGCAACATCGCCTGCCTCGTCAACGGCGCCGGCCTCGCGATGTCCACGATGGACATCATCCAGCACTTCGGCGGCAGCCCGGCCAACTTCCTCGACGTCGGCGGCGGCGCG
>JBJTAX010000144.1:0-4181 GCA_046091055.1 Verrucomicrobiota bacterium
CACCTAAGCCGCGGATCAGGTTTCATGAGTAGGCAAGTCTAGGGCTAGAGCTAGGGCTGGCCCTATTCGCATCTCCGCCTTGTCCCGGGAACCTTTCCTGAGAATATCTGCTCATACCCCCATGAGTTCCCCCCGACTCAGCTCACGGCATGCCTTGCTGGTCCTGGCTTGCGTCACGCTCTTCGCCGCTCCGCCGGCCAAGCCCGGCGTCCGCGTGGGTTTCGCCGAGCGCGACATCACGCCGGAGATCGGCATGGAAGTCCCCGGTAATTACGGGAAGGTATACTCCAAGAAGATCCACGACCCCTGCAAGGTGCGCGCGAGCGTGTTCGACGACGGCCAGAAACGCGTGGCGCTGGTGGGCATCGACGCGCTGCTGATCCGGCGGGAGACGGTGCAGGAGATCCGCGGCTTGGTGAAAAGCGCGACGGGCATCACCGACGTGATGATCGGCGCCTCGCATTCCCATTCCTCCGGACCGATCGGGATGATCTTGCCAGGCGAGTTCGACCACGCTTCCGCTGACATCCAGGAACTGGCTTACCAGAAATCCTCCTGCGCCGACGCGGGTTACCTGAAGAAGGCCATCGCCGCCACGGTCGAGGCCATCGTGGCCGCCGATCAGGCCAAGGCCGCCGTGACGGTCGGTTACGGCGTTGGCCACGAGAGCCAGGTGGCGTTCAACCGCCGCCTCCGCATGAAGAACGGCCTGACCTTCTCGCATCCGGGGAAGAACAATCCCGACGTGGTCGCGTTCGCCAATCCGACCGACGACGAGGTCGGGGTGATCGGCGTCTGGGGCGCCGACGGCAAACTGGCCGGCTGCGTCGTCAACTTCTCCTGCCACGCCACCGCGAACTCCGACGGCATCGGCGCCAACTGGATCTACTATACCGAGAAGGTCATCCGCGGTTACTACGGCGCAGATACCAAGGTCGTCTTCCTGCAGGGCGCCTGCGGCGACGTGACTCAGGTCAACAACCTCGATCCCAAGGCCAATCCGGCGTCCGACGACTGGTCGCAGTTCGTGGGCGGCCGCGTCGGGGCCGAAGCCCTCAAGGTCCTGCTGAGCATGTCGCAGATCCGGACCGCCGAGGTGCCGCTCGCCGCCGACCATAAGGTCTGGGAGATCCCGCGTCGCCTGCCGGCTCCGGAGCGCCTCGCCGAAGCCCGTGAGCGCATCAAAGGGCCCGTTTCGCATCCGGACTGGGTCTGGGCAAAGGAGACCCTGCTCTTGGACGCCCTGATCGCGAAGAAGCGCGCCGTCGAGGTCGAGGTCCAGGCTATCCAGGTCGGCCCGGTGGTCTGCCTTTCTAATCCCGCGGAGTATTTCGTCTCATATGGCCTGCAGCTCAAGAAGCGCAGCGGCTTCCCGATGACCTTCCCGGTCGAACTCGCCAACGGCTGCGTCGGCTATGTGCCGGACGAGGAGGCCTTCGGGCCCAACGGCGGCGGTTACGAGACGCGCCTGACGAGTTACAGCAACCTGGACATCACGGCGGGCACGCAATTCATGAACGTCGGGCTCGAACTCGCCGCCAAGATGAAGCCCGCGAAACTGCCCGAGCGTCCGAACGCCGCTGCCGGCAAGCCTTGGCTCTACGGCAACCAGCCTCCTCAGCTGAAGTGACGCTCTTTGCCTCCATCCTCCTCGCGGCCGCAGCCGCTCCCGTGACGGTCCCGCTCTCGCCGGCGGACGCCCTGAAGGCTTTCGAAGTCGCCCCGGGCCTGCGCGTCGAGCTCGTCGCCGCCGAGCCGTTGGTGGCCTCGCCCTGCGCCATCGCCTTTGACACCCAGGGACGGCTCTTCGTGGCCGAGAACCGCGGCTACCCGATCGGTCCGAAGGAAGGGGAGAAGCCCGCCGGCGTCATCGCCCTGCTCGAGGATACCGACGGCGACGGCCGGATGGACAAGCGCACCGTGTATGCGGACGGGCTGACTTTCCCGAACGGCGTCCTGCCTTGGCGGGGCGGACTCATCGTCACCTGCGCGCCTGACGTCCTATTCCTGAAGGACCACGACGGCGATGGCGTCGCCGACGAGCGCAAGGTCCTGCTTACCGGCTTCGCCACGACGGGCAGTACGCAATTGCGGGTCAATGCGCCGACCGTCGGTCCGCAGGACGGCAAGATCTACCTCGCCGCCGGGCTCAGCGGAGGGACGGTCACGTGTCCGTCCCATCCGGAACGGCCGCCGCTCAAGATGACGTCGGATATCCGGTTCGACCCGGAGACCCTCGAGGTCGAGCTGGTGGACGGGAAGTCCCAGTACGGGATGAGCTTCGACGTCCTCGGCAACCGTTTCATCTGCATGAACCGGGTGCCCGTACAGCATGTCGTCTTCGACTCGAAATGGCTCAGGCGCAATCCGCGGCTGGCGTTCAGCGAGACCGTCCAGGATTGCAATGAGCGCAATGCGTTCAATGGCATCAACGGCGGCCATGACGGCGTCCGGCTTTTCCCGATCAGTTCGAACATCACCACCGCCGACGGCCATGCCGGCTCGTTCAGCGCCGCCTGCGGGGTCAAGGTCTGGCAGGGGAAGTCGCTGCTGACTCCCGAGTGCGCGGGGGCCGTTTTCTCGTGCGACCCCACGGGTAACCTCGTCCACGCGGATCGCCTCACGGCCAAAGGCGCGACCTTCGTCGCTTCGCCGCTCTATCCGGGCCGCGAGTTCCTCGCCTCGCGCGACGACTGGTTCCGTCCGGTCTTCCTGGCGCACGGACCTGAAGGCGCGATGTATGTCGCCGACATGTATCGCAAGGTCATCGAGCATCCTGACTACCTGCCGGATGAAGTCCGCAAGCACACCGACTTCGAGACCGGCAAGACCATGGGCCGCATCTGGCGGATCCGGGTCGAGCAGCGGGCGGATGACGTCAGCACGGCCTCGGCGCTGATGCCGACGTTGCCTGACCCCGCGCTGATGCGGATCATCCGGTTGGGCGACGATCCTGCCTCCAAGGCGACGCAGGCGCTGGCGGGTCATGCCTGGGACGTCTCGGAAGACAAGTGGCTACGCAACGGCATCCTCAGCGGCATCGGTGGACGCGAACCCGCTTTCCTGAACTCTTTGCTGGGTGTCATGCCGCCGGACGCCAAGGTCGGAGCGGGCATGACGGAGATCCTGGGCTACCTCGGCGGCTCGCTGACGAAGCCGAAGGAACTCGAAGTCGCCGCCGCCGCTCCCGAGGCCCTTCGGCTCGCTTTGCTTTCCGGATATCTGGCGTCTCATAAGCCAGTAGCCCTGCCTGCTTCTTTCCAATCGCTTCTCGATGCCTCGCCTGAGGTCGCGACCGATAAGACCAAGACCCTCGAAGCGCGTAGCGTCGCCGTGAAGCTCATGGCGCGTCTTCCCTGGGAGCGTGCCGCTAAGCCCCTGCTGAAGCTGGCGCAGGATGAATCTACGCCGGAACTTGCCACCGCTGCCCTCAAGGCCGTGGTGACGTATCCTCAGGAAGAGGTGGCCGTTTCGCTTCTAACCGGTTGGGCGCGTTACACGCCGGCTCGGCGTGATGCCGTCTTAGGGGCCTTGTTGGGCGTTCCCTTCCACGTGAAGGGAGTCCTTGCGGCCGTAGAGGACAAGCGCCTGCCCGCCAGTGCCTTCACGGGCGTGCGTCGCCGTCAGGTGCTCGCCGCCAAGGATCCGGCCGTGAAGGCCCTTGCGGGGCGCCTCCTGACTGTCTCGGCGCGACCGGAGGCCTTGGCTGAGGCCAGCCAAGCCTTGGCGCTCAAGCCCGTGCCGGCGAACGGCCGCGCCGTCTTCAACGCCGTCTGCGCCAGCTGCCATCGCTTGGACAGGGAAGGTCATGCCGTCGGGCCTGACCTCTTCGACATCCGCCGGCAGACCAAGGAGAACATCCTCTTCCATGTCGTGAACCCCGATGCCGAGATCGCGCCGGCCTTCACAGCCTATCTCGCCGAGGCCAAGGACGGACGCGTCCTCAGCGGCATCTTGGTCGGCGACACGCCTACCTCGATCACTCTGCGCGGACCCTTGGGTGTCGAGACGAGCCTGCTCCGCGCCGATCTCGCCAAACTCGAAGCTCTGCCCGGCTCGCTGATGCCGACCGGACTCGAGGCCGGCCTGTCGAAGCAGCAACTCGCGGACTTGTTGGCGTATCTGAAGGGAGAAAAGTAAGCGGCCGATGCCCGCACGTGGTGCTGCCCCTACCTTGCGCT
>JBJTAX010000145.1:0-5815 GCA_046091055.1 Verrucomicrobiota bacterium
CCAGCGGGGCCCCGCGCCCGCCCCCCACCACTCCGCGGTCCCCGCCCTGCCTGAGGTCGGGCCCCACCCCGCCCTCCAGCGCCCCGGCGCGCAGGGGCGTCCAGCTCGAGTGCGTCGCGGGGAGCTTCTTCCGGGCTTCGCTCAGCCAGGTGGCGAAGGGTTCTTCGGCGGCTTTCCGGGCGGCTTTCTCGGCCGGCTGGGCGGCGTCGATGAGCGCTTGGACTTCGCGCAGGGCCCGCGCGGAGTGCGGAGACTGGAAGGGCAGGTAAGGCTTGGCGCCGCCGCCCGCCTTGCCGTCCTCGTCGATGCTGTTGAAGAACGCGGTGAGCGAGTAGTAGTCGTGGATCGTGACCGGATCGAACTTATGCGTGTGGCACTGGGCGCAGCCCAAGGTGAGTCCGAGCCAGGTGGTACCCATGGTGTTGACGCGGTCGAGGACGTAATCGACGCGGGATTCTTCCGGGTCGCGGCCGCCCTCGCCGTTGGTCATGTGGTTCCGATGGAAGCAGGTCGCTAGCTTCTGCTCCGCGGTGGCGTTCGGGAGGAGGTCGCCGGCGAACTGCTCGAGGGTGAAACGATCGTAGGGGACGTTGCGGTTGAAGGCGTCGACGACCCAGTCGCGCCACGGCCAGTTGTTGCGGGTGGCGTCCGATTGGAAGCCGTCGGTGTCGGAGTAACGCGCGGCGTCCAGCCACCACATGGCCATGCGTTCGCCGTAGTGAGGCGAGGCCAGCAGGCGGTCGACCGCCCGCTCATACGCGTCCGACGACTTGTCCGCGAGGAAGGCCTGGGTCTCGGCTTCGGTCGGCGGTAGTCCGGTGAGGTCGAAGGAGAGGCGACGGAGCAGGGTGTGCCGCGGGGCTTCGGCCGCGGGCTTGAGCCCTTCGGCGGCGAGGCGGCGGCCGACGAAGTCGTCGACGGGGTGGCCGGTCACGGCGGCCTGTTCGGGCGCTTCGAAGGCCCAGTGGCGTCCCCAGACGGCGCCTTCCGCGATCCAGCGGCGGAGGATGTCGACCTGCGCCGCGGTCAGTCGCGGCTTGTGCGACTCCGGCGGCGGCATGAGCTCGTCCTCGTCGGCGGTGATGATGCGTTCGATGAGCGCGCTGACCTCGGGTTTGCCAGCGACGAACGCTTCTTTGGCCAAGGCGGCCTCGCGCACGTCGAGGCGCAGCTTGGCCTTCCGGTGCGACTCGTCCTGGCCGTGGCAGCTGAAGCAGTTGTCGGAGAGGATGGGGAGGACGTCCCGGCCGAAGCGCACGGGCTCCGCCGCGCCGGCGGGCAGGGCGAGGGCGAGGAGGGCGCAGAGCAGCGGGGCGGGCTGATTCATCTGGGGTTTATTCTACGCCGAACCCCGCAGTTTTAAATGGCATGCCCCGACCGGCGAGTTGTATTATCCTACCATGGCTCAGCCCCCCGTCGCCAACCGCTTCCCGATTTCGCTCTACGCGACCCCCAATCCTTCGCACCAGGAAGTGTTCTACACGGTGCCGCGCGCGGGGCACCTGCTCGCCGGGACGGAGCACCATATCAAGCGCGACCACTTCCCGGGACATGAGCTCATCCTCTGCCTCCGCGGCAAGGGCTGGACCCGGATCGCCGGCCGCACCCATCAGGTCCGCCGCGGCGACCTGGTCTGGATCAACTGCCACCACCCGCATGAGCATGGCGCGGTGGCCGACGACCCGTGGGAGGTCTACTGGATCCGCGCCGAGGGACCCCGGCTGGCCCAGTTGTCGGACCTGCTGGGCGTACGCGAAGCGCCGATCATCGGGGGGATGGACCTCCGTGCGGCGGCGCCGGTCTTCAAGGAGCTCTTCCGGCTCATCCCGGCCGACGCGCCGGAAGCCCCTGCCTTGATCCACGCCCAGGTCGCGGTGCTCGTCGCCCAGGCCTATTGTGCCCGCCAACGGCTCGGCGAACTCGCGCCGAAGGTCCCGCCGGCCCTCGCCCACTGCGTCGAGCAGATGAAGCTCTTCTATTTCGAGAAGCACACGGTGCCTTCGCTCGCCCGCATGGCGGGGCTGAGCCCGACCCATTTCTCAAGAGTCTTCAAATCCTCCTTCGGCACGAGCCCGATCGACTGGCTCCGCCGCGAGCGCATCAGCCAGGCGAAGCGCCGGCTGGCCGACACCGCCGACGATATCAAGGAGATCGCCGAGCAGGTGGGCTATTCTGACCGCTACTTCTTCAGCAAGGATTTCAAGAAGCACACGGGCTTCACGCCCAGCCAATTCCGCGTCCGCGAGACGGACCGGCTGAGGGCGGAGTGAGTGGCCTTGCCTGAATGGAGGACAGTGTTGATGACTGAGTCGATGACAGAGGGCTGAATCGATGACAGAATGGAGGGCTGCATGGATAAGCCGCCACAGTCACTCAAGGGGAGATCGGAAACCGGGAAGTATGCTGCGGACATGATTCATTCTCGGGTCACAGGTCTCGGCCATCAGGTTTCAGGTGCGGGTATTCAGCATCAGGTACAGGTTCAGGCCCGAACCCGCACCCGACGCTCGGGATGTGTTCTCTGCCTTGGGTAGGGTTGAGAGCCCTCGCTCAGCCGCGGCTGAGCGAGGCGGTCAGCCCTACCTGGGTCTCGGTAATTTTGCCCGCCACCCGAAACTTTGCCTCACCCTATACTCAATACTCCAAACTCAATACTCTCGCATCGTCTGGTCCACCAAGCCTCTGAGCCTCCGTGCCTCTCGTTTTGTATTCCGGCCAACTGATCAACGGGTCAACTGATGTGCGCCCCGTCCTGCTTACTTCCCAGACTTGACGTATTCCTCCCGGTTGACGTCGCCGCTTTGGTCCTTGTCGAACTTGACGAAGTTCTTGGCGGCTTGCTCGGGGTCCTTCTGGTGAAGCATGAATTCTTCTTTGTTCAGCTTGCCGTCCTTATTGGTGTCGCGCCCGTCGAACATGGCGCCGCGGTCCTTGGCGGCGGCGGCCTTCGGGGCGGGCGTCTCGGGCGCATTCCCCTTGGCCTTGCTTTTCTTGCCCTTGGCCTTGGTGGCCGTGTTCTCCGCGGTCGCCGGCGCGATGGGCGGAGGGAGGAACTTGGACAGTTTCGCGATGACTTCCGCGTGCTCGGGCATGGTCGCGACGTTGACGGTTTCGTGCCGGTCGCCGACTTCGTCGTAGAGCTCGGTGGCGTGGATCGAGTTGTCCTTCCGGTCGCGCCAGAGGGTCAGGCGCCAGCGGTCATCGCGGATGCTGTAGCCCATGAGCGACTTGCCGGCATCCTGGCGCGGGTACTGGCTGATGGCGACCGGACGGACGTTGGCGGCGGCGTCGTCCAGCACGGGCCTCAGGCTGACGCCTTCGACGTCCTTGGGCTTAGGCAGGCCGCAGACGTCGGCGAGGGTGGGGTAGATGTCGATGAACTCGGCGAGCGAGAGGCTCTTGCGGCCCGCGGCCTTCTGGCCGGGGGCGCTGATGATCAGCGGGGCCCGCGCGGCGACCTCGAAGTTGGTGTGCTTGTGCCACAGGCCATGCTCGCCGAGCTGCCAGCCGTGGTCGCCCCAGAGCACGATGACGGTGTTGTCGGCGAGTCCTTCCTTTTCGAGCGCGTCCAGCACGACGCCGACCTGGGCGTCCATGTAGCTGATGGCGGCGTAGTAGCCATGACGGAGGCGGCGGGCGAGGGTTTCGCCGATCCCTCCTTCGTTGGGGATATCGGCGTAGCTCTTGAGTTCGCTGTTGTTATGGCCGACGAAACCCGGTGCGCCGGCAGGGAGTTTCTGGAACGCCGGGACGTAGATCTTGGCGGGGTCGTACAGGTCCCAGTATTTCTTCGGCGCGACGAAGGGGAGGTGCGGCTTGGCCATGCCGACGGCGAGGAAAAAAGGTTTTCCGCTCTGCTTGAGCTCGCCCAGGGTCTTGGCCGCGAGACGCGCGGTCTTGCCGTCCGTGTAGGTGTCGTCCGACACGTCGGCGGATTCGTAGGCGGGGCCGCGGCCGCGGCCGGTCGTGTCCACGTTCGACGCCTGGAGCTTCTGCGCCTCGGCGCCCGCGTATTGCGGCGACCACGGGGTCTGCCACGGCACCGACCAGCTGGGGGCGTCGTTGAAGCCGGTGTGGAAGATCTTGCCCATGCCTTGGCTGTGGTAGCCGTGGTTCTTGAAATATTGCGCGACGGTCACGGCGTCGGGCAGGGCGGTGCGGAAGTGGGTCTCGAGGTCCCAGACGCGGGTGGCGTCCGGACGGCGTCCCGTCATCAGCGACGAACGCGAGGGACTGCACACGGCCTGCTGGCAGTAAGCCCGGTCGAAGGTCGTCCCGCGGGCGGCGATCCGGTCCAGGTTCGGCGTCTTGATGACGTTGCTGCCGGAGGCATTGACCTCGGGTCGCAGGTCATCGACCGCGAAAAAGAGCACGTTGGGACGCTTGGTCTCGGCGGCATGCGCCACGAAGGCGAGCAGGCTAAGCGACAGGAAGGCAAGAGGACGCATAAGGATTCCTAAGAGCAACCCCCGCCCGACCTCAAGGTTGCAATGAGTGGGCAGAATGGAGGGCTGGATGGAGGACAGTGTGGAGGACTGAGTCGATGACAGAGGGCTGAATCGATGACAGAATGGAAAACTCGCGACCCGAAACCGTTCTTCCGCTCAAGGGGAGACCGGAAACCGGAATGTTACCTGCGGACATGATTCATTACCTGGTGACGGGTGACGGCCACGGGTTTCAGCCTCTCTGGAGTCAGCCGTTCAGCCTTCAGCCGCCGGAAGCCGGGCGCCAGCTCCCGATGGTCCACGTGCCCTCCGGCCCTCATTTCCTCGAAATATGCCCCCCCCCAGCCAACTCGCCGGTTTCGCTATGCTGCCCCCTTTGAGCGCTGATGCTCTCCTTGTCCCCGTGTCCCCTTGCCCACGTGCCCCCTCTCATCACCGCCTTACTTATCCGCGGCGATGAGCTCCCATCCCTTCCGATACGGCTTCGTGAGCAGGGACTCGGCCTGCGGCTGGCCGGGAATCTTCAGGTTCGCGGCATCCCAATCGAGCTTCACGCCGCTGTTCCGCGAGGCGACGTTGCCGAGCTGCACGGCTTCGGTCAGCGGGCCGGCGTAGGCGAAATTGTCCGTGGTCTCATGGCCGTCGACGATCGCGTCGATCCACGCGTGATAATGGCTGGAGCCTTCGACGACGTCCGAAAGGTCGACCGCGACCTTGTCCGTGGGCTTGTCCTTGGCGCGGGCGCGGCGGGCGAGTTCGCCGGGGTTGAGGTTCTTGCCGAACTTCTCTTCGGGGAAGAGCGAGGGCAGGGCGTAGTGCGGGAGCAGCATGACGCCTTCCTCGCCGATGAAGATCGAGCCGGCAGCGGGGAACTGCTTGCCCGCGGGCATGCGCGCCAACGCGAGGTCAGGGAGGCGGCCGCCGTCATACCAGGTGACCTTGATGGTGTCGCCCTTGGTGAACTCCGTGCCGGCGAAGGTCCATTCGATGGTCTGCTCGCGGCACCAGGTCTGCGGGTTGGCGCCGACGCTGTCCGCCTTGATGCTGAGCGGGTTGCCGAGCTTGAGCGCGGTGAAGACAGGGTCCAGCAGGTGGCAGCCGAAGTCGCCCATGGTGCCGCATCCGAAGTCCACCCAGTCTCGCCACTTGAAGGGGTGATACACGTCCGGAGCGAACTCGCGCGCGGGCGCGCAGCCGAGCCAGAGGTCCCAATTGACGCCGGCAGGCACGGGGGCCGACGCGGGAGCGGCGCTCAGGCCGGTGTATTTGTTGCCGGTGTTCGGATGCCAGGTGTGCACGGCGATGATCTTGCCGATGCGGCCGGTCTGGATGAGCTTCACGCCGGTCCGGTATTCCTTGGCGGAGTG
>JBJTAX010000146.1:0-5229 GCA_046091055.1 Verrucomicrobiota bacterium
ACGCTGATCCAGACGCGCAAGACGAAGAAGCAGTTCCCGATCCTGCTCTACGGCTCGCCGTTCTGGAAGAGCGTGCTGAACTTCGAGACCTTCCAGGAATGGGGCATGGTCTCGCCCGAGGACCGCGACCTCTACGTGCACGTCGACAACGTCAAGGAAGCCCGCGACCTGCTCGTCGAGATCATCACCGAGCGCTACCTGAAGGGCGACAACGAGGGGCATGACTGACGCCGTCGGCATCGCCTGGACCACCCTGCCCTCGCGCGAGGAGGCCGACCGCCTCGCCGCCGACGCGGTCGCCGCCGGGCTCGCCGCCTGCGCGCAGGTCGACGGCCCGATCCGCTCCCATTACACCTGGGATGGCAAGGCCGAGAGCGAGGAGGAGTTCCGCGTGACCTTCAAGTACGCCGCGGCCAAGGGCGCCGACCTGGAATCCTGGGTCCACGCCCGCCACCCTTACGCCGTGCCGCAATGGCTGGCTTTCGGCGCCGACCATGCCTCGCCCGCCTACCGCGCGTGGGTGCTCGGCGTCCGCTGACCTCATGGACCTCACCGTCGCCAAAGGCCTGCTCTACTCCGCCCTCGGACTCTTCGTGCTCATCGCCTGGGCGCGCGAACGCCGCAAGCGCCGCCTGAGCGGCGACCCGGAGAAGTTCTGGCCGGGCACGACGTACGCGCCCGCCGCGGCCTATTACGTCGCGGCCGCCGGCGCCATCCTGATCACGATCGCCGAATCCGCCGTCGAGAAACGCGCCGGACTCACCGACCAGCAGAGCGTGCTGCCCGCGGTCTTCCTGTTCCAGCTGCTGGGAGCCTCGGTCGTGGAGGAAGCGCTCTTCCGCGGCTTCGTGGCGCCCGGCGAACTGATGGGCCGCAAACTCCTTGCGCTGATGATCGTCGGCTCGCTGGTCTTCGCACTCATCCACAACTTCGACCTCAGCACCGCCGAAGGCAAGGTGAACGCGGTCTTCGCGTTCATCACCTCCCTCTGGCTCTACCTCGTGCGCTTCAATCCGCTGAACCGCGACCGCTCGTTGCTACCCTGTTTTATGGCCCATACCGTGCGTAATCTGGCGGTCTTCGGAATTAAAGCGGCGCAAGGCTTCATAAGCTGGTGATTTGACGGATCGGGACGGGCAAATCCATTGCAACCGCTCCGCGGCTTTGCCATCTTGGAGTCACCCCGCTCACGCCCCATGAGTCATCCCGACCATTCCCATCGTCGCGATTTCCTGAAGCTAGGCGCCCTTGCGAGCTTCGGATTAGGAGCACTGGCCGACGCCAAGCCCGACCCCGCGCAGCTGCGGCATCGTGCCGCCGCCGACATGGGCACGCTTCGTCCGCGTCCCGCCGGCAACAAGCCCGTCTGGGACCTGACGACGAAGCCACAGGAGAAGATCCGCGCGGGCATCATCGGACTCAACCGCGGCCGCGCCCACGTCGCCTCGTGCGTCGCCACGCCCTTCGTCGAAATCGTCGCGCTCTGCGACCTCCTCGACGAACGCGCGCAGGCGCAGGCCGAGGTCGTGCGGAAGAAGACCGGTCGGACGCCGGCGACCTACAGCGGCGACGAGAACGCCTGGGAGAAGCTCGTCGCGCGCGAGGACCTGGACGTCGTGTATGTCGCCACCCCTTGGGAATGGCACAAACCGATGGCCATCCGCGCGATGGAACTCGGCAAGCACGCGTTCATGGAGGTCAACTGCGGCCTGACGGTCGACGAGTGCTGGGACCTCGTCGACGCCTCCGAGAAATACCAGCGCCACTGCCCGATCCTCGAGAACTGCTGCTACGGCGAAGAGGAGCTCTTCGTGCTCAACCTCCAGCGCCAAGGCTTCTTCGGCGACCTCCAGCACGGCGAGTGCGCCTACATCCATGACCAACGGGGCAAGCCCGGCGCGAGCTTCCTCGACGCCGCGCGCGACTGGCGCCGCCGTTATTCGACGCTGCTGCAGGGCAACCTCTACCCCACCCACGGGCTCGGCACCATCGCCCAGTACATGGGCGTCGGCCGGGGCGACGCCTTCAAGTTCGCCGTCTCGGTCTCGTCGCCGGAGTTCGGGCTCACGCAGCTCCGCGAGCGCCTGAAACCGGACCGCGATCGTTCCAGAGACGAGAAATTCGTCAACGGCGACATGAGCACGACGATCGTGAAGACCGAGCTCGGCCGCACCATTGTCGTCCAGCACGACAACACCAGCCCGCGCCCCTATTCGCGGACCAACCTCCTGAGCGGGTCGCTGGCGACCTTCGCCGGCTACCCGAACCGGCTGGCCATCGACGCCGACAACACGCATCCGCTGCTCGACCCCAAGGAGAAGCGCGACAGCCACTCCTGGTCTTACGAAGGCGAGAAGCTCAGGAAGTTCATGGAGGCCAACCGCCACCCGCTGCTCGCCAAGCTGCTGGCCGACGCCAGGAAAGTCGGCGGTCACGGCGGCATGGACCACGTGATGAACTATCGTTTCCTCGACTGCGTGCGTCAGGGCGTCACGCCGGACATGACGGACTACGACGCCGCCTCCTGGTCCGCCCTGCTCGACCTCTCCGACCGTTCCGTACGGGACGGCAGCATCCCGGTCGCCTATCCCGACTTCACCCGCGGCGGCTGGAAGACCCTCAAGCCCCTCCCGATCGTCTCCTGATGCCCTCGGGCCCTCCGGCCTTCATGTCCTCGCTTTCCCCAACCGCCCACCGCTGACCGCCCACCGCTTTGACCCTCTCCTCCATGAATCTCCCCGAAAACTCTCATCGTCGCGACTTCCTCAAACTCGGCGCCCTCGCCGGTATCGGTCTCGGCCTCAGCGCCGCCCCCTCGGCCGAAGCCAAGCCCGACCCCCGCGACCTCAAGCTCCTCAGCGCGCGCGATATCTCCGTCACGCGCCCGCGTCCCCCCGGCAATAAGCCCGTCTGGGACCTCACCACCAAGCCGACCGAGAAGGTCCGCTGCGGCTTCATCGGCCTGAACCGCGGCCGCGGCCACGTGAACTCCGCCGCCAACATCCCGTTCGCCGAAGTCGTGGCCGTCTGCGACATCGTCGAACAGCGGGCCAAGAGCACCGCCGAGAACGTCAAGAAGAAGACCGGCAAGGAGCCCGCCATGTACTTCGGCGACGAGGACGCCTGGGAGAAGCTGATCGCCCGCGACGACATCGACGTCGTCTACGTCTCCACCCCGTGGGAGTGGCACGTCCCGATGGCCCTCAAGGCCATGCAGCAGGGCAAGCACGTCTTCATCGAGGTCTCGGCCGCGGTGACCGTCGACGAGTGCTGGCAGCTCGTGGACATGTCGGAGAAGACCCAACGCCATTGCGCGATCATCGAGAACTGCTGCTACGGCGAGGAAGAGCTCTTCGTCCTGAACCTCGCCCGCCAGGGCTTCTTCGGCGACCTCAAGCACGCCGAGTGCGCGTATATCCATAACCTCGCCGGCGGCGTCCTCTGGGCCCTCGGCAGCGAAGGCGACTGGCGCCGCGACTACCATCGCTTCATGGACGGCAACCTGTATCCCACGCACGGCCTCGGCCCGGTGGCGCAGTATCTGGACATCGGCCGCGGCGACGCGTTCAAGTTCGTCGTCTCCGTCTCCTCGCCCGAGTTCAACCTCACCCAGTTCCGCGACAAGCACCAGCCGAACAAGGGCAAGCACAAGGACGAGAAGTTCGTCTGCGGCGACATGAACACCTCGATCATCAAGACGCAGCTCGGCCGGACCATCATGATTCAGCATGACGTCGTGAGCCCCCGCCCTTACTCGCGCATCAACGCCCTCTGCGGCACCCAGGCCACGTTCTTCGGCTACCCCGCCCGCCTGGCCGTCGACGCGGACAACAAACATCCGATCCTCGACCCCAAGGCCAAATATAACAGCCACGAGTGGACCTTCGAGAAGGAGAAGCTCACGGCCTTCATGAAGGCCAACCAGCACCCGCTCATCAGGAAGATCGGCGAGCTCGGCAAGAAGGTCGGCGGCCATGGCGGCATGGATTTCGTGATGAACTACCGCATGCTCGACTGCCTGCGCCAGGGCATCACCCCGGACATGACCGTCTACGACGCCGCGGACTGGTCCGCGATCCTCGAGCTCTCCGCCCGCTCGGTGAAGGACGGCAGCATGCCCATCCAGTGCCCCGACTTCACCCGCGGCGGCTGGAAGACCATCAAGCCCCTCGGCATCGTCTCGTAAGCGTCGCACCAGTCCGCCTCACAGACCCGGCCAGTCGGCCGGGTCATTTGTTTGCGGGTTGCTTGACGATAGTCCGCGACAAAGACTGCGCCCATGGGCTCTCCCGCCGCACTCGCGACCTGGACCGCCGGACTCGTCACCCGTTCGGGCGAAGAGACCGAGCGGGCGGCCGAGGCGTTCGCGGCCCTGCTGCCGCCGGACACGGTCCTTGCGCTCGAGGGCGACATCGGCGCGGGCAAGACGACCTTCGTGCGCGGCCTGGTCCGCGGACTGGGCGTCACGGTCGACATCACCAGCCCTTCCTTCGCCCTGCTCAACGTCTACGACGGCCGGCGCCAGGTCTTCCACGTCGACGCCTATCGGCTGACGCGCCCGGAGGCCTTCGACGACCTGCTGATCTGGGACCTGGCGAAGTCCCCCTGGAACGTGATCGTGGAATGGCCGGAGAAAGTCGCGGCGCGCCTCCCCTCGGCACGCTGGCAAATGAAAACCGCCATCCTGGCGGATGGCGGTCATCGGTATCAGCTGACCCTCGCGGGCTGAGCGGACGGCTTACGAGTTGCGCTTGCGCTCGTTCTCCGTCAGCCAGCGCTTGCGCATGCGGATGAAGTTCGGGGTGATCTCGACCAGCTCGTCGGACTCGATGTATTCGAGGCAGGCCTCGAGGGACATCTGGCGGGTCGGCTTGATCTTCGCGGCGTCGTCGGAACCGGCGGCGCGGACGTTCGAAAGCTTCTTGCTGATGACGAGGTTGATCTCGAGGTCGTTCTCCTTGCAATGCTCGCCCACGACCTGGCCCTGGTAGATCTCATCGGCCGGCTTCACGAAGAAGTCGCCGCGGTCATACAGACGGTCGAGGGAGTAGGCGGTCACCGCACCGGATTCGCCCCCGATCATCACGCCCGCGGCGCGACGCGGGACCTCGCCCTTGACGGGCTCGTAACCAAGGAGGTTGTGATACATGACGGCTTCGCCACGGGTCGTGGTGAGCATCAGGGTGCGCAGGCCGAAGAGGGCGCGGGACGGGACCTTGAATTCCATGT
>JBJTAX010000147.1:0-2724 GCA_046091055.1 Verrucomicrobiota bacterium
GCATCGGTCGCCACGGCGGCGCGTTCACGCCCGATGGCCCGATCAGCGTGAAACACCTCCGTTACCGCGAGGACCATCGCCCTCTGGTCGAAGGCATGGACAACTACACCTGCCGCCACTTCTCCCGCGCCTACCTGCGGCACCTGCACCACGCCGGCGAACAGCTCGGCGGCACCCTGCTCGCGCTGCATAACATCCACTTCCTCCAGGACCTCATGGCCCAGTCCCACGCGCACATCGCCGCGGGCGACTTCGCCGCATGGTCCAAGGCCTGGTGCGAACGCTACGAAGCCGGCGCGAAGGACGAGATTCCGGCGGATTAGAGACGGAAATCAAAGGGAGACCGGAAGCCGGGAAGTTTGCTACGGTAAATTTGTATCGGGTAGGGTCACGACTGCGTCGTGACCTAGTGGCAGCCAAAGGAAAACTAGGGCAGCACGCGGTGCTGCCCCTGCCTCGGGCCAGACTAAAGCGAAAAACTCTCCCCGCAGGAGCAGCTGGCCTTCGCGTTGGGGTTGGAGAATGTGAAGCCCCCGCCGATCATCTTGTCGGAATAGTCCAACTGGGTGCCGCGGAGGTAGAGGGCCGACTTCGGATCGACGAGGACCTCGACGCCCTCGGAGCAGACCAGGATGTCGGCCGGCTTGGCCTCCCCGACGAAACGCATCTTGTAGGACAGCCCGTTGCAGCCGCCACCGGAGATCGCGACGCGAAGGAAACGCCCGTTCGCCTCGCGCGAGGCCAAGGCGAGGACCTTCGCGCCGGCCGGCGCCGTCAGGCGGATCAGGCGCTCGTCGGCGACGCGCGGCCCGGCGGCTGGTGCGGTGGTGTCCATCTTTCGTCAGGATGAGGGCGCCCCCGGGAAAGACAAGTCGCCAGCCCATCCGGCGGACCTCTCCGGGCCGGCCCGCAAAACAGGCTTGCCCGAGACCCTCCCCGGAGGGTTATGATACTAGGCCGGGTAACGGTCGCGTAGCTCAGTTGGTTAGAGCGCAGCATTCACATTGCTGAAGTCACAGGTTCAAGTCCTGTCGCGACCACCACCCCGGGATCCTTCCCGCCGGCCATCGGTCACTCCGCGTCGGTGGCCGGCTTCTATTACTTTATAATATTACAGGTCAGATTGTAATTAGGTGTTCCCAGCGAACTGTCGCCTAATTAATCCATAGCCTTTCGATGACGGAGTTCGCCTCCCCGGCCTGGTTACTCCGTCGCGCCCTTCGCCCCTTTTCCTGACCACCCCTCAAGATGTCCGAGCCCTCAGCGTCGAAACTTCCCGCCCAGCTCAACGAACTGCTCACGTTCCTGCACGAGCGCCAGGAGAAGCGAGGCAACTGCACCATGAAGGACCGGGCGGAACTCTGGCTCCGTTACGGCGGCGAGGACCTCGACATCAGCCCCCCGAACTTCCACAAGGCGATCGCGCAGTGGCTGACCCATGCCGGGCTCGTGCACAAGGACAAGACCGAGGACGTCGCGGCCGTGCTCTACTGCCTCGGAGTGACCAACTCGAACAATCTGTTCCAGAAAGTTAACCAAGGAAAGCTGGTCAGCCTCGGCGTCGGCAAGAACGGACGCCGTAACGCCAAAGGCCAGCGGAAGGGCTGAGCCCCGCCGCCCGGCCACCCCGCCGAACCCGGTGACAAGGTCCCGGGCCTGCCGCTGATGGAGGGATGAGCCGGCATCAGCAAAGGCGCCAACAAGAGGTCGCTCGGGCGCGTTCCTACCTGGAACGGCGAATGAACGACCTGCGCTCCCGCCTCGGCCTGAAGCCGGACGCCGCCCCCTGCCCGGGGAAGCCGCCTACGAGGACACCGAGATCGGCCGCGCCCCGGGCCAGCTGCCGGCAGCCTCCCCCTTCGAGTCGACCGTCCCGACCAAGTTCCGGGTCATCTCTTACGACGAGTCGAACTGCAAGGTGGAGGAGTTCGCCGACCTCGATTCCGTCGGCCGCTTCGCCGGCAAGCAGGGCATGGTCTGGATCCAGGTCCTCGGCATCACCGACCCGCAGATCGTCCATATCGTCGGCGCCTTCTTCGACATCCCGATGCTGGCCCAGGAAGACATCCTGACGGCCACGTCCCGCCCGAAGTTCGAGGAACACGGCGACAAGCTCCTCGCCATCGCCCGCGCGGTCCGCATCGGCGTCGAGGAAGACACCCCGCGCGGCCAGCAGATCTCCATCGTCGCCGCCCAGAACTGGGTCATCTCCTTCCACGAGAACGACGAGAAGGTCTTCGAAGCCGTCGAGAAGCGCATTGCCGACAACAAAGGCAACATCCGCAAGTGGAACGCCGGCTACATCGTCGACTCGCTCCTGGACAAGCTGGTCGACCGACTGCTCTACCATACCGTAGAAAGCTAGGACGCAACCACCGAACTCGAGGACTCCATCCTCAAGGGCACCGATGACTGGGATCTCAACGAGGTCTACCGCCTCAAGCGCATCGTCGTGCGCCTCAGCCGCCTCGCCCAGCCCCTCAAGGACATGGTCAGCGTCCTCGAGCACTACGAGCACCCGCTCCTGCCCACGTCCCTGGACATGTTCCTGCGCGACCTCTACGACCACGCCATCCGCGCGGCCGACCGCATCGAACACGCCCGCATGATCCTCCAGGACCTGCAGGAATACCACCACACCCAGCAGGAACGAAAGACCAACGAAGTCATCCGCGTGCTGACGGTGATGAGCTCGGTCTTCATCCCCCTCACCTTCTTGGTGGG
>JBJTAX010000148.1:0-3873 GCA_046091055.1 Verrucomicrobiota bacterium
GAAGTTCCTCTCGCAGCCCTTCCACGTCGCCGAGATCTTCACCGGCTCGCCCGGCAAGTACGTCGCCCTCGACGACACCCTCCGCGGCTTCGAGATGATCCTCACCGGCGAACTCGACCACGTGAACGAGAACGACTTCTACATGAAGGGCGGCATCGACGAGGTCCTCGCCGCTTCGGGCAAGACCAAGTAACCGTCACCGATGTCCCTCACGGTCGAAATCGTCACCCCTGAGCGCCGCGCCTACGAAGGCACGGCGAGCAGCGTGACCCTGCCCACCGCCCTGGGCAGCATCGGCATCCTGCCCGGCCACCAGCCCATCACCGCGATCATCGCCGCCGGCGAGGTCCTCGTGACGTTGGACGGGAAGGTCAGCCGCCTCGCCATCGACCGGGGCTTCGTGCGCGTCGTCGCCGACAAGGTCTCGGTCGTCACCGAGGCCGCCATCGACGAGGCCAAGATCGACCTCAAGGCGGTCGAAACCGCCGAGGCCCGCGCCCGCGAAGCCGTCGAGGCCGCCCGCGGCCAGAAGGACGTCGACCCCGCCGAGACCGAGAAGATGGAGCAGATCCTCCGCTTCGCCCTGGTGCAGCGCCTCGTCAAGGGACGCAGCTCGCCGGGCCTGACGGAGTAAGCCCGTCGTTTTCGTTTAAAGTCGTTTAAGCGGAACTTGCCCCACCTTCCACGGTGGGGTAAAGTTCCCTCGTGATTAAATCTGCGATCACGGTCTCGCTCTTCGCCCAAGCCAAGGGCGGTCCCTTCGTCTATTGGGACGGCCTGGAAGCCGCCGCGGCGTCCGCCGCGAAGCTGGGTTTCGACGCGATCGAGATCTTCGCCCCGTCCGCCGCGTCCATCGATCGCCCGGCGCTCCACGCCCTGCTCAAGCAGCACGGTCTCGCGGCGGCGGCCTTCGGCACCGGCGGCGGTTGGCTCGTCCATCAGTGGCACCTGACCCACGCCGACCCCGCCGTCCGCAAGCAGGCCCGCGAATTCATCCGCGCGATCATCGACGTGGCCGGCGAATTCCAGGCGCCCGCGATCATCGGCTCGATGCAGGGCAAGGCGGAGGGGGACGTCACCCGCGACCAGGCGTTGGCTTGGCTGGCCGAAGCCCTCGCCGACCTCGGCGCGCACGCGGCGAAGCACGGCGTGCCCCTCCTCTACGAGCCGCTCAACCGCTACGAGACGAACCTCCTCAACCGCCAGCTCGACGCGGCGAAGTTCCTCGAGGCGCGCGGAATCGGCAACGTGAAGCTGCTCTGCGACCTGTTCCACATGAACATCGAGGAGGTCTCGAACGCCGAGACGCTCCGCGCCTGCGGACGTCACGTCGGCCATGTCCACTTCGCCGACAGCAACCGCCGGGCGATCGGCTTCGGCCACACCGAGACGGCTTCCGTCATCGCCGCGCTCAAGGACATCGGCTTCGACGGGTATCTCTCGGGTGAGATCCTGCCGCTGCCCGATTCCGCCACCGCCGCCGCGCAGACGATCCAGGCCATCCGCACCCACTTACCCCGCTAAGACCATGCTCAAGCACCAGCTCATCCACCCGAAGATCTCCGAAGTGCTCGCCCGCGCGGGTCACCACTCCGTGATCCTGATCGCCGACGGCAACTACCCGGTCTGGGGCAAGAAGGGCCCGCACGCCGAGCTGGTCTCGCTCAACCTTTCCCCCGGCATCCCGACGGTCGCCCAGGTGCTGCGCGCGGTGCTCAGCGCCGTACCTGTCGACGCGGTCAATACGATGGGCATCCCTCCGGACGACTCCTACGCGCAGAAAGGCGAGCCGCCCGTGTGGGCCGAGTTCCGCCAGGAGGTGAAGGCCGCCGGCCTCAGGCTCGAGCTGCAGCCCATCCTGAAGTGGGATTTCTACAAAGCCGTCGAATCCGCCGACCACATCCTCACCATCCAGACCGGCGACCAGGCGCTCTGGGGTAACGTGCTCCTCACCGTCGGTTGCCGCACCGCCTAAGTTTCCCCGCCATGAAGACCCGTCCCCTCGGCCAGACCGGGATCGACCTCCCCATCCTCAGCTTCGGCGCCTCGTCGCTCGGCCAGGAGTTCCGCAGCGTCACCCTCGACGACGCCCTCAAGTCCGTGCAGGTCGCCCTCGACTGCGGCCTCAACTTCATCGACACGTCGCCCTTCTACGGCCGCGGGATGTCCGAAGTGCTCCTGGGGATCGCCCTCCGCGGCGTCCCGCGCGAGAGCTACAAGCTCTGCACCAAGCTCGGTCGCTACGACCTGACGCACTTCGACTTCAGCGCCAAGCGCGTCGCGGAGAGCATCGACGTCTCCCTGCACCGCCTCGGCACCGACCACCTCGACATCATCCTCTGCCATGACATCGAGTTCGTCCCGATGCAGCAGATCGTCGATGAGACGATCCCCGCCCTCCGCAAGGCGAAGCAGGCCGGCAAGGTGAAGGCCATCGGGTTCAGCGGTTACCCGCAGAAGATCTTCCGGTTCATCTGCGACCAGACCGACGTCGATTGCGTGCTGAGCTACAACCAGCACACGCTCCAGAACACCCGTTTTTCCGACGAGACGGTGCCGTACCTGAAGGCGAAGGGCATCGGCGTGATGAACGCCGGCCCCTTCAGCGCCCGCCTCCTCACCAACGCCCCGCTCCCGGCCTGGCTCAAGGAGCCGGAGTCCGTGAAGGCCGCCGCCCGCGCCGCCGCCGCGCATTGCGCCGCGAAGGGCAGCGACATCGCCAAGCTCGCCCTGCAGTTCTCGCTCCAGCACCCCGACATCGCCACGACGGTCTCGGGCAGCGCCAACCCGACGAATATCCGCAACTGGGCCAAGTGGGCCGCGGAACCGATCGACCAGCAGCTGCTCGCCGAGGTCCGGGCGATCTTCGCCCCGGTCAAGAACCTCGGGCACCTCGAGGGCCTGAAGGAGAACAACTGAGCCGATGAAGGCCATCCGCCTCGACCAGCCCGGACAGTTCGCGCGGATCGACCTCCCGGAGCCGCCCGCGCCCGCCGCCGGCGAGGCGGTCGTGCGCGTCCACCGCATCGGCATCTGCGGCACCGACTACGGCGGCTATCTCGGCAAGATGCCGTTCTACTCCTACCCGCGTATTCCCGGTCATGAGCTCGGCGTCGAGGTCCTCGCCGTCGGGCCGGGCGTGACGAACGTCAGGCCGGGCGACCATTGCTCGGTCGAGCCATACATCAACTGCCAGACGTGTTACAGCTGCCGCCGGGGCTTCACCAACTGCTGCGAGAACCATAAGACGCTCGGCGTGATGTGCGACGGCGGCATGGCCGAGAGGTTCCTGCTCCCGGCCCGCAAGCTGCATGTCTCGACCAAGCTTTCCTACGACCAGCTCGCGCTCGTCGAGACGCTCGCCATCGGCTGCCATGCCGTCGACCGCGCCGCGCCCAAGGCCGGCGAGACGGTCCTCGTCATCGGCTCCGGCCCGATCGGCCTCTCGGCCGTCGAGTTCGTCAAGGTCTCCGGCGCGAAGTGCGTGGTGATGGACATGAACGCCGAGCGCTTGAAGTTCTGCACGGAAGTCATGAAGGTGGACGGTGTCATCCTCGCCAAGGGCGACGGCTCCGAGGTCGCCGCGCTCGCCGCCCTCACGCACGGCCAGCTGGCCGACGTGGTCATCGACGCCACGGGCAGCCACAAGTCGATGGTCGGTTGCTTCGCCTACGCGGCCTTCGCCGCCCGCGTGGTCTACGTCGGGATCACCCAACAGGACCTGACGTTCCCGCACGCCCCGCACCGCCACCGCCGCGAGCTGGCCGTCATGGCGAGCCGCAACGCCCTTTCGAAGGACTTCGCCCGCATCATCAAACTGATCGAGGACGGCGTGATCGACACGAAGCCCTGGATCACCCACCACGCGAAGTT
>JBJTAX010000149.1:0-9856 GCA_046091055.1 Verrucomicrobiota bacterium
CCGTCCCCGAAGGCGGCCTGGGCTTCGACTTCAAGTGGAACATGGGCTGGATGCATGACACGCTGGATTACTTCAAGCAGGACCCGCTCTTCCGTAAGTTCCACCACGACAAGCTGACCTTCGGCATGCTCTACCAGTGGAGCGAGGCGTTCGTGCAGTCGTTCTCCCACGACGAGGTCGTGCACGGCAAAGGCTCGCTGATCGGCAAGATGAGCGGCGGCGACGACGCCACCAAGGCGGCCAACCTCCGCTGCCTGCTGGCCCTGCAGTGGTCCTGGCCGGGCAAGAAGACCCTCTTCATGGGCTGTGAGTTCGGCCAGTTCGCCGAATGGAAATACGACGCCTCGCTCGACTGGCATCTGCTCGAATATCCGCTCCACCGCGGCGTGCAGCGCCTGGTCGCCGACCTCAACAAACTCTACGTGGCCGACGCCGGACTCGCGGCGAACGAACTCCGTCCCGAGGGCTTCGGCTGGCTGGTCGCCGACGACGGGGCGCAGAGCGTGCTGGCCTTCGAGCGTCGCGGCGGCGAGCAGGCCTGGACGGTCGCCGGCAACTTCACGCCCGTCGAGCGGACCTACCGCCTCGGCGTGCCGTTCCCCGGCCGCTGGGAGGAAGCCCTCAACACTGATTCAAAGCACTACGCGGGCAAGGGGCTTGGCAACCTCGGCGGCGTGGTCGCCGAGGCCATTCCGTGCCAAGGCCGTCCTTATTCCATCGAGATCCGCCTGCCGGGTCTTTCGATGGTGGTCTTCCGTCGCTCATCGGCCAAACCGAAGCGCTGAGCATGGCCCGTTCTGAGATCTTCCGTCGTCACGTCGCGGCCGATCCCGCGAACCCGCTGTTCCGGTTCTCCCTCGGCCAGGCCCTCTGGACCGAAGGCGACGCCGCCGGCGCCGTCGAACACCTGCGTCTCGCCGCGGCCTCCACGCCGGATTGGATTATGCCTAGCATCCTCTGGGGCAAGAGCCTCCTCGCCGTGGGCGACCGGGAGGGGGCCAAGGCCGCTTTCGCGGATGCGCTCGCGCTCGCCGTGTCCCAAGGACACGAGGAGCCGGAGGCGGAACTGCGGGCCCTGCTTGCGACCCTCTGAGGGTTTATTCGACGCGCTCCAGGATCACGCGGCGGAGGTCCATGACCGCGTCCTTGGCCTTCTTGACCGGGCGCACGGTAAGGGTGTTCTCCCCGGCGACGAGCGTCAGCCGGCCGACCTCGCGCGGGACGAAGCGCTGGAAGTGGCCCGTCTCTTCGACGGTGAATTCGCACGAGCCCTTGGCGGTGTCCAGGGCGACCACCGAGCCGCCGTTGCCCTTGCCGCAGCCCTGGAGCACGGTCACACGGTAGGTGCCGGCCTTGGGCGCGGTGAACGTCCACGTGGCGGTGTCGGCCGCATTGACCCAGAACCCTAGGGTGTCCTTCTGCGGGGGTTCTTCGTACTTGAGCTTCGCGCCCTTGACCTTGGCGTCGCGTGCTTCGAGGTGGATGAGCGCGTTCGGACCGGCCTTGGTGGCGTCGTCCATGGCCTTGCGCCATTCGGCGAGCACAGGGCGCATGGCTTCGGAGGTCGGCAGGGCCGCGAGCCTCGTGGCGTCCGTCTTGACGAAGCAATCCTCCCACGCGGCGCGGTCGAAGTCCGGGTTGGCCTTGGTGGGTTCGGCGCCGACGCTCCGGCGCCAGGCCTCGAGCTTGCCGCGCAGCGCGGCGACGCGCGCCGGCTCGGCGGCGGCGAGGTCGGTCTGCTCGCTCGGATCCTTGGCGAGGTCGTAGAGTTCGAGGCTGCCGTCTTCGTATTGTTCGATGAGTTTCCAGTCGCCCTCGCGGATCACGCCACCGGGTCGGCCGCCTTGGTTCATGTAGTGGGGCTGGTGCCAATACAGCGGACGGGCCAGCGGCTTGCGATCGAAGAGCACCGGCGAGAGGTCCTGGAAATCCAGCACCTGAGGCGCGGTCGCACCGGCCAGCGCGCAGATCGTGGGGACGAGGTCGCCCAGCACGACGGGTTCGGAAATCACGCGTGAGGCGAGACGTCCGGGGTAGCGGACGATCAACGGCGTACGCAGGCCGCCTTCGTAGAGGTAACCTTTGCCCGCGCGGGACGGCGCGTTGTAGGTCGCGGGGCTTTCCTTCAGCTCGGAGATGTGCACGCCGCCGGTGTCGGAGGCGAAGGCCACCAGCGTGTTCCGGGCGAGGCCATGCTCGTCGAGGGCCTTCAGCACGCGTCCGCAGGCGGCGTCGAGCGACTCGACGAGCGCGGCGTAGGTCGGGTGGAAGGACTGCGCGTTGGCGGCGATGCCCTTGGCCGGCGCGGCGAGCGGGATGTGCGGATTATCGAAGGCGAGGTAGAGCAGGAAGGGCTTGGCCTTGTTGCGCTCGATGAACTTGACCGCGTAGTCCGCCTGACCGAGCTCGCCTTTGCCGCCTTGCGGCGATTCCGCGCCGGGGTTCGCGCGGCCGGGGAAGTATTCGTCGAAGCCGTGGTCGGTCGGCTGATGGCCCTTGCCGCCGAGGTGCCACTTGCCGACGGCGGCGGACACGTAGCCCTTGGGCTTGAGCAGTTCGGCGATCGTCGGGACGCCGGCGGGCAGGTGGAGGTTGATCGGCGCG
The DNA here is from genome assembly GCA_046091055.1 of Verrucomicrobiota bacterium. GTDB lineage: Bacteria > Verrucomicrobiota > Verrucomicrobiia > Opitutales > UBA953 > UBA953. The sequence continues at coordinate 2,605 of JBJTAX010000149.1, forward strand.
GCGAGGAGGCGGTGCGAGGCGCGGTCGGGGCGTCCGGTGAGGAAGGTGGTGATCTTCAGGCGGGCGGGGCTCTGGCCCGTCATCAGGGCGGCGCGCGAAGGCGAGCACACCGAAGCGGCGGCGTAAGCCTGCGTGAAGCGGGCGCCGTCGGCGGCGAGCTTATCGAGGTTCGGCGTGCGCTGATCCTTGCGACCGAAGCAGCCGAGATCGTTGATCCCGAGGTCGTCGGCGAAGAGGATCACGATGTTGGGCGGGGTCTCCTGGGCGCCGAGCGGCAGGAGGCAGGAGAGCGCGGCGAGGAGCAGGCCGAGGAAGGGGCGGGGCATCCCTGGGTTTTAGCGTTTCGCCGGGTTGTGCAAAGGGCCAAACCCGTTTTGCTTCCCTCATGGACGCTCAATTGCTCCGCGCGGGACTCGCCGGCGTTGACTTCGCCATGGCCGCGGTGTCCTGGCTGATCCTGCTTTGCACGTATCCGGACTTCGCCCGGTGGCGGGCCGAAGGTTTCGCGCATCATCACGAGGAGTATACGCGGAAGGTCGGCCGGGTCGTCGGTCCTTTGCTTCTCCTGCAGCTGGGCGGGCATGCCTGGCTCGTCTTCGGCGTCGGGGAAGGGTGGCCGGGCCTGGGGCTGGTGCTGGCCTGCTGGGCCCTGACCGGTCTTTGGTCCGTGCCTTGCCATCGTCGCCTGCAGGTCGAGGGGCCGGCATCGCCCGCGCTCATAAGCCTCATCCGCTCCCATGCCTGGCGGACCGCCCTGTGGTCGCTCCTGGCTATGGAATCCATTCGGCGGGCGGCGGGTTGACAGCGTCAGCGGGAAGGTGATGCTCGAGGCTGATGAGAACAGGAGAACCGCATCCCGACCGAAACGCCTCCCGCTTCACCGCTTTCCGTCGTTTCCTCGGTTTCGTCGGCCCGGGGTTCCTCGTCTCCGTCGGTTACATGGATCCGGGTAACTGGGCCACGGATCTCGCCGGCGGTTCGCAGTACGGCTACGCGCTGCTGTGGGTGATCCTGCTGTCGAACCTGATGGCGATCCTGTTCCAGCACCTGTGCGTCCGCCTCAACGTCGCGACCGGCCTCGACCTCGCGCAGGCCTGCCGGAAGCGCTATTCTCCGCTCGTCGGCAAGTTCCTCTGGGTCGCCGCCCAGCTCGGCATCATCGCGATGGATCTCGCCGAACTGCTCGGTTCCGCCATCGCGCTGCAGATCCTCTTCGGCATCCCGTTGTTCTTCGGCGCCATCATCACCGCGTTGGACGTGCTCTTCCTGCTCGCGCTCACGCGCCTCGGCTACCGCTGGCTCGAATCGCTTGTCGCCGTGCTCGTTCTGACCATCGCCGCCTGCATCGGCGTGGAACTCCTGCTGGCCAAGCCCGTCGTCGCCGAGATGGTGAAGGGCTTCATCCCCACGACCGACGTACTGACCCGTCCAGGCATGCTCTTCGTGGCGCTCGGCATCATCGGCGCGACGGTCATGCCGCATAACCTCTACCTGCACTCGTCGATCGTCTCTTCCCGCGATTTCGGTCGGACCGACGAGGAGCGCCGCGAGGCCATGCGCTTCGCCACCTGGGACTCCACGCTCGCGCTCAGCCTGGCCTTCTTCGTCAACGCCGGCCTGCTCGTGCTCAGCGCCGCGGCCTTCCACGGCCGTCCGGAAGCCGTGACCGACATCCGCGAGGCCCATCGCCTGCTCGACGGCGTGCTCGGCGCCACCTTCGCTGGCACGCTTTTCGCCGTCGCGCTGCTCGCTTCGGGTCAGAACGCGACCATCACCGGTACCATGGCCGGGCAGATCGTCTTGGAAGGCTTCCTGAGGATCAAGACGGCCGGCTGGATCATCCGCGTGGCCACGCGCCTCGCCGCGCTCGCGCCCGCCCTGCTGGTCATCGGCCTGGCCGGGGAGGGCAGGGTGGAGTCGCTGCTACTCTGGAGTCAGGTCATCCTGAGTCTGCAGCTCGGTTTCGCCTGCTGGCCGCTGGTGCGGATGACCGGTGACGCCAAACTCATGGGCGCGTTCGTCGCGCCGCGCTGGATCCTCGTCCTCGGCTGGATTGCGACCGCCATGGTCGTGAGCGCCAGCCTATGGTTTGTGGCTGGGGTGTTCTGATTTTCACGGCATCGTCATAAGTAATTGTTTGTAAGTTATTTGGGGTTTTTCATGCTCCAGAAAGAACGGACTCGACCTAATACATTTTATCATTACTAAACTTATCATATTAATAGGTCATGTCTTTATCTTCTTCCAGCCCATTGTTCAGGGCCTTGCTCGCCCTAAGCGTGTCATGGTCGGGAGCTCAGGCTGGGACATTCTATCGGGAAGCGGCCAGTTATAGCACCAAGCGTGATCCGGATCCGCCTCGGTATGTGGAGCCCGCGACCGCGAGCCATTGGTCTCAGCTCAACGCGTTCAAGTGGCTGGACGTCGGCCTCGATTACCGCCTCCGCTACGAATACCGCGATGACGATATCCGGCGCGCACGCGACGGAGTCGATGAGCCGTTCCTGCATCGCACCCGCCTCTATCTCGGCGTCCGCGAGGGCGTCGATCCCCTCAGGTTCGCCGTCGAGCTTCAGGACTCTCATCGGTACAACGGTGACTACCCTTTGGATAACCGCGACGTGAACGAACTCGAGTTCATCCGTCTCTACGCCGAGCTCCATTTCAAGGAACTCCTGTCCGCGGACTCCCTCGGTAATTCGCGGCCCGTGGCCCTTCGCTTCGGCAACCATAACTTCGAATTCCTCGACCGGCGCCTGATCGGCAACAATCAGTGGCGCAATACCGCGAACGCTTTCCGCGGATGGCATGGCATCATCGGACAGGAAGCCAATGACTGGCAGGTCGACCTCATTTCCGTTCAGCCGCTCGATCGGCTGCTTTACGATCCGGACCGGCCAGCAGCGGGCAAACGCCTGTGGGGCGCGATCGGTCACTGGCGCGCTTGGTCAGACGTCGTCACCCTCGAGCCTTTTTACCTCCGCTTGGATGAGCGGAATGTCGCCGATGGCGGGCGGGTCGTGCACTCTCCCGGTCTGCGCGCCTACGGTGTCTTCGGACGTTCGGGCTTCGATTTTGATGCGTCCGCCATGACGCAGCTCGGTCATGACGGCGCCAAGGACGTCTCCGCCTGGGCCGCCAATGCCGAGGTCGGTTATCGCTTCGAGGATGCTTGGAAATCCCGGCTGAGTTTCTTCTATGGCGCCGCGTCCGGGGACCGGAGTCCGACGGATGCCGAAGACAACCGCTTCGAGCGCTTCTTCGGCTTCGGTCGGCCATGGTCCGCGAACGACTACGTCGTCTTCGAGAACATCCTCGCGCCCAAGGTGCGCTATGAGGCGACCGTCTCGCCGACCTTACGCTTCGACGCCGGTTACAGCTGGTATGCGCTCCAGAGCGCGACGGACCGCTTCTACAACGCGGCGAACAACCGCGACCAGACCGGCCTGAGCGGCACCGATGTCGGCCACGAGTTCGACATCCGGATCCGCTGGCAGATGACTCGTCAGGCCGAAGTCACCCTCGGTTACGCCCATTTCGTGGCCGGAGAGTGGGCTCGCCGTCAGGTACGACCTGGCGATACTGATTTCGCCTACCTCGAGCTGCAGCTCAAAGCCTTCTGATTCCTTCGTCCATGCGTCCGTCCTCCTTCTTCCTGTCCGTCGGTCTGCTCGCCGTCGCCTTGGTCGCGCCGATCCTGGCACGCGCCGAAGCGGGCACGCTCCGCGTGGGTTTCTTTCCGAACCTGACGCATGCGCCGGCGCTGGCCGCCCGTCAGCTGGAACGCGAAGGCCAGGACTGCCATCAGGCCGCCTTGCCGGCCGGCGTGAAGCTCGAGTGGCGTTCGTTCAACGCCGGACCTTCGGCCATGGAGGCCTTGCTCGCCGGGGCCATCGACGTCGCTTACGTCGGCGCCTCGCCCGCGCTCAACGCTCACGTCCGCACCAAGGGCGCGGAGATCCGCGTCCTCGCGCCGGTCGCGCAGGGTGGTAACGCGCTCGTCGTCCGCGCGGGCTCGGGACTCAAGACGCCCAAGGATTTCATCGGCCGTAACGTCGGCACGCCGCAGCTCGGCAACACGCAGGACATCGACGCCCGGACCTGGTTGAGGGAGGGCGGACTGAACGTGCACCTCGGCGGCGGCGACGCCCGCGTGGTGCCGGCGCAGAACGCCGATCTCCTGCTTCTCTTCTCCCGCGGCGAGATCGACGCGGTCTGGACCGTCGAACCTTGGGTCACGCGACTGACCAGCGAGTTCGGCGGGGTCGTCGTGCACGAGAACAAGGATTCGCTGATCACCGTGCTCGTCACCAGCCGCGCCGCCTTGGAGAAGCGTCGGCCGGCGGTCGATGCTTTCGTCCGTTCGCATTACGCGCTGTGCGCGCGCCTCCGCGCCGACCAGGCTTGGCAGGAGAAGTTGGTGCGGACCAGCCTCGGGGCCGAACTGCGTTCGAAGCCGCCCAAGGCCGAACTGATCGGCCCGGCCTTGGCCCGCGTCCGCTTCGCCGTCCCGGAGGACTTGGAATCCCGTCGGACCCGACTCTCCGGCCTTTTCGACCGTGCCCTCAAGGACGCCCAGGATTCCCGACTGCTCAAGGGAGAAGCCCCGATGGGGCCGTTGCTGGAATCCTTGGTCGACGAGCCTAAAAAGTGAAGAGAAGGGCGATTCAGGGTCTAATCTTTTAAACATAAGTAAACTTGACAGGATAAGGTTAGGTTAGCCATCCTCTCGCCTCTGGAATCCATGGGCAACCGCTCCGAAACATTCCCCGCCACCGCGGCCCTTACTCTGCGTAACGTGACCAAGCGTTTCGACGGGACTTCGGGCCAGGTCACGGCGTTGGAGGACATCACTTTGGACGTCAGGGAAGGGGAGTTCCTGGCGATCGTGGGTCCCTCCGGTTGCGGCAAGTCCACGCTCCTCAGCCTTCTGGCCGGTCTCGAGCACACCAACGAAGGCGAAATCAAACTCGGCGATCAGCCGGTCGTCGCGCCGGGCCGGGATCGCCTCGTGATGTTCCAGCAGGACGCGCTCTTCCCGTGGCTCAACGCCCTGGAGAACGTGCTCTTCGGCCTCCGCCTCAAGCCCGACCTCACCGAGGCCGAGCGTCTCGACTCCGCCCGTTATTACCTGAATCTCGTCGGCCTCGGCAACAAGGAGAAGGCCCGTCCGCACGAACTCTCCGGTGGCATGCGCCAACGCGTGGCCCTCGCCCGTTCGCTCGCGCCGAATCCGCGCGTGCTGCTCATGGACGAGCCGTTCTCGGCCCTCGACGCCCTCACGCGTGAGCAGCTTTACGGCGACCTCCAGGAGATCTTCACCAAGCGCAAGAAGACCATCGTCCTCGTCACGCACAACATCCGCGAGGCGGTCTGCCTCGGCGATCGCGTCGTGCTTTTCTCGCCCAATCCCGGCCGGGTCCAACAGGTCTTCGACGTCGCCCTGCCGCGTCCGCGCCGTCTGAACGATCCCGCGCTCGCGAATCTCGCGGCCGAGGTCACCGCGGCCCTTTCCACCCGTCTCGCCCGCTGACCATGGCCTCGAAAACGCCTCGCCCGGTCATCCCGACCCTCGTCGCCCTTTCCCTCCTCGGAGGCTGGGAGTGGTTTGTCCTTAGCGGACGTGTCAGTGAAGTCCTCTTCCCTGCTCCGTCGCACGTCCTCCAGTGGTTCTGGGAATCGCTGCTCAGCGGTGAGCTCCTGGCGGCCACTTGGGTGACGATGCGTCGCCTGATCGTCGGCTTCGCCATCGGCGCCGCCCTCGGCGTGCCGCTCGGCGCGCTGTGCGCCCGCGTGCGCTGGGTCCGCGATACGCTCGGTGTCCTCGCCCTCGGCCTGCAGACCCTGCCTTCCGTCTGCTGGGTGCCGCTCGCGCTGCTCTGGTTCGGCATCCGCGAGGAAGCCGTCCTCTTCGTCGTGGTGATGGGTACGCTCTGGGCCGTGGTCCTCGCCGTTCAGGAATCGGTGCTCAACGTCCCGCCGCTCTACCTGCGCGCCGCCCAGACGATGGGCTCCAACGGCTGGCACCTCTGGTCCCGCGTCATCTTCCCGGCTGCGCTGCCCGGCGTGCTCAGCGGCATGAAGCAGGGTTGGGCCTTCGCCTGGCGTTCGCTCATGGCGGCGGAGATCTTCGTCGTGATCGTGACCGGCTTCGGTCTGGGCTCGCTCCTCAACGCCGGACGTGAGCTGCTCCGCATGGACCAGGTGATGGGCGTGATGGCGGTGGTCATGATCGTCGGGCTCTTGGCCGACCTCATCTTCTTCTCCCCGATCGAGAGCTGGTTGCGCCGTTCCCGCGGGCTCGAGCGCTGAGCCGCCTTTCCTCCTCGCCCTCGGGGCGGGGTCGCCCCTACCTTGGCGGCAAATGTTTATCGACGAAGCCAAGGTCGTACTGAAGTCCGGTGACGGCGGCCACGGCTGCGTCAGCTTCCGTCGCGAGAAGTTCATCCCGAAGGGCGGCCCCGACGGCGGCAACGGCGGCAAGGGCGGCGACGTCATCCTCGTCTGCGACCGCAACGAAGGCGACCTGCAGGCCTACCGCTGGCAGCCGCACCGCCGCGCCCGCAATGGCGCCCCGGGCATGGGCCGTCAGTGCGCCGGTCCCGACGGCGCCGACCTGATCCTCCCGGTGCCTCCGGGCACGCAGGTCCTCGAAGAGGGCACCCACCGCCTCGTGGCCGAGCTCACCGAGCACGGCGAACGCGTCGTCCTCCTCGCCGGCGGCAAGGGCGGCCTCGGTAACATGAACTTCAAGAGCTCGGTCAACCAGGCCCCGCGCCGCACGACCCCGGGTTACCCCGGCGAAGAGGGCATCTTCCGCATCGTGCTCAAGACGATCGCCGACATCGGCCTGGTGGGCTATCCCAGCGCCGGCAAGTCGACCCTGACGAACCTGCTCACGGCCGCGCGCCCGAAGATGGCGCCGTATCCGTTCACGACCCTGCACGTCAACGTGGGCGTGATCGACTACCCCGACCGCTTCGACCGCATCGTGATGGCCGACATCCCGGGCCTCATCGAAGGCGCGCACGAGAACCGCGGCCTTGGCCACCAGTTCCTCCGCCACGTCGAGCGCTGCTCGCTCCTGATCTTCATCATCGACATGGCCGGGAGCGAGAACCGCGCGCCTTGGGACGACCATCGCGTCCTCGAGCGCGAACTCCGCCTCTATTCGCCGGTCCTCGCCGCCAAGCCGCGCCTCATCGTGGCCAACAAGATGGATCTCCCGGAAGCCGCCGCGAAGCTGAAGAAG
>JBJTAX010000150.1:0-5476 GCA_046091055.1 Verrucomicrobiota bacterium
CACCGGCCCGTAATCGAACGTTAAATCCACGGGAAAAAGGAATTTACCAAAATAGACGCTGAGCGCCCGACATTGCGTCAGGACATACTCGGCAACGGACGCGCCCACGCCGAAGCCGACGGCGCGCTTCCCGAGACCGGAGAGGAGCAGCGCCAGGGGAATCCAGGAGGCGAGCAAGGCGGCATAGAACGGAAGCCGAGAGCGCCAACGCGCGCGCCAGGAATCCCCCAGCACGGCCCAATCGAGCAACAGGACGACGGCGGGCGCGGTGACCATGGGCTCCTTGCACAGCACCCCGAGGAAACAAGCCGCGACGGAGACGGTCCGCCAAGGCCGGCGTGCGGAATCGGCCTCCAAAGACCGGAGCGCCCCGAGGAGCGTCAACAGGAAGAACATTCCCAGCAGCAATTCCGTGCGCTGGGAAACGTAGACCACGGTGCCGAGAATCAGCGGGTGCACGGCCCAGATCGCGGCGGCGGAGGCCGCGAACCCGTCGCGGGGCGCCGGCGGTTGAGGCGCGGGAGCGAAGCGGAGGAAGGCCGCGCCGAACGCGAACACCAGCAGGACGTTCACGGCGTGGATGGACGCGTTGACCATCCGGTAACCGGCGGGGTCAAGGCCTCCCCAAGCGTGGTTGGCGGCGAACGTCGCGTTCGCGAGCGGACGACCGGCGACAGTGCACTCCGGGGCGGGAAAGATGAGCGCCAGGAAGTCGAGCGGCTCCCGCAAGGAACGGTTCTCCACGACCGACGGCGTGTCATCGACAAGGAACGGCGCCCGGGCGACCCGGGCGACGAGGAGAAATCCGGCCAAGGCGCCGGCCAGCGCGAGAAGGAGCGGGCCGGCGCCGCGTCGCTGGAAACACCGAGTCACGCGGCGGGAATGACGCGCGGACGAGACGAGTCAAGAGGTGGGACCGGATAAGTGTTGCCGACGAAGAACGCGAAGGTTGAGCTGCTCGCTTCCGGCGAACGCCACCCGCCGGGAGGATTATTTTCCGACACCGTCACGCCATCATGCGCCTAAGTCACGAAAGCCGCCGCACCACCTGGATCACGCTGGCCGCGCTCTGGCTGGGATCGGCGATCTACCTGGGAGTGCAGACCAGGTTGGTGGACGGCTATCTTGATCTGGCGGGAAATTTCGGCCTGCGGGGCCGGACGGCGGCGGAGACGCCGTTGCGGGCGGCGTATCCGGTTTTCGCGGCCGACGCGCAAACCTGGGTGCGCCATGCGATCAACCTGGCGGAAGGGGACTCGTTGCGCCTGCGGCACACCCGCATCGACAACGCGCCGGAAGGCCGGGAAGTGCATTGGAACTCGGCGTGGGCCTGGGCCATCGCCGCCAGCGGCAGGTTGCACGCGAAGGTCACGGGCAAGGGTTTCCGGGAAGCCACGGAGATTTCGGTGCGGTGGCTGAATCCCCTCGCCCATTGGCTGTTCGCGGTGGTGCTCTCCGCGTGGGCGGCGCGCCGGGGCGGCTTGACGGCGGCGTTCCTGGTTGGCCTCGCGGTGATCTGCAAGGACCGCATCTACGAAGGATTTTTCCCCAGTTACGCCGACCACCACGGCCTGCTGACCATCTCGGTGCTCGGCTGCGTGCTCGGCGCGATGTTCATGGGGGCGGGATGGTGGAGGCGCGCCGAGGAAGGCGAGGTGGCGCTCCTGCCGGGAGGTCCGGGTGAGGCGCGGAGCGCGGCGGTGTTTTCGGCCCTGGCCGGAGCGGCGGGGATGTGGGTCAGCGCGGCCTCCGTGATCCCGGCGATCGCCGTCGCCGGCGGGGCGGGCCTGGCGACGCTCCTGTTGACGAGACGGGACGCGGACGGCGGCCGGACGCAAAGCTTCGACGCGGAGACCTGGCGCGTCTGGGGCCGGACCGGGGCGGCGGCGAGTTTCGTGTTCTACCTGGTCGAGTACTTCCCGAACCACCTCGGATTGAGACTGGAGGCGAATCACCCCCTCTACTCGCTGGCATGGCTGGGTGGCGCCGAGTTGGTGGCGCAGGCGGGGGAACGCTGGCTGGGGCCGCGCGCGGAACGCTGGCGGCGGCCGGAAAGGCTCGTCTGGCCGGCGACGCTGGTCTTGGTCGCGCCCGCCTGCATCGCGCTGCTGGGGGCCAGGGTTTTCCTCGTCTCGGACCCCTTCCTCGCACGGTTGCACGCGGATTACATCCAGGAGTTCCAGCCGCTGTGGAAGACCGTCGGCGGGATGGAGACGCGGGTGAAAACCCTGCTGCTGGTGAACGAGATCCTGCCCGCCCTCGCGGGTCTGGCCGCGGTGGTGGCGCTGCGCCGGCGCACGCCTCCCGGCCTCGCGGTGGCGACCGCGGCCGCGCTGGCGGTGCGCGGGGTCGGCGTCCTGCAGTCGCGCTGGATGCTGAACGCCTCCGCGGCGCTGGTGCCGGTGACGCTCGCCTTCACGGCGTGGCTGGTGGCACGACTTCCCGCCAACCGCCGCCTCGCGGCCGGCCTGGCGCTGGCCGCGGTGATCTACGCGCCGTCGGCCGCGATGCGGATGGCGGGCGCGCTGGACGATTCCGCCGCCCGTCGCGTCGGATTGAAGGACATCAATTGCACCCTGCTCCGCGACATCGCGGAGGTGATCCGGAAGTCGCAGCCGAAGGGCGAGATCACGCTGCTCTCCAGCCCGAACGGCTCGACGGGCATCGGCTACTACGGGGATTTCCGCACGCTGGGGACGCTGTACTGGGAGAACCTCGCCGGCCTGAGGGCGGCGGCTTCCGTGCTGGCGGCGAAGACGGACGAGGAGGCGGCGCAGCGGATCAAGGAACTGGGCATCACGCACCTCGCGCTCGTGAGCGACGAAAACTTCATCTCGCAGTACTACCTGCTGTTGAATCCCGGGGCGACGCCGCAGGAGACCATGGAGTGCTTCGGGAACCGGGTTCTCTTCCGGAAAGTCCTCCCGACCTGGCTGCAGATCCTGCCCTACAAGGTTCCGGACGACGTGGCCTCGCTGAACGTCACCGTGATGCTGTTCAAGGTGAACTTCCGGCAGACGACGGCGGAGGCTTTCTACCATATCGCGATGGCGCAGGCCGCGGCGGGCGAACGCGAGGCGGCCGGCAAGACGCTGGAGAAGGTGATCGCCGACTCGCCCGCCGATCCGAAGCCGCGGCTGCGCCGCGCCGAGATGCGGCTGGCGGACTCGGCCTGGGACGAGGGCGCGCGCCTGGCGATGGAGGCCGCGGCGATCCTGCCCGCGGCGGAAGGGCGCCAGGTCCGCATCAACGTCGCCGGCAGGCTTTACCGCGCGGGCGAACACCGGCGCGCCACGCGGATCTACCGCGAGGCGCTCGCCGCGGGCGACGATTCCGAGATGAGCGCCTATCTGGCCTGGGTGCTGGCGACCAGCCGCGACGACGGCCTGAGGGACGGCCGGGAGGCGCTGCGGCTGGCCGAGGCGGGATTGCCGGCGGGGCGAACGGCCACGGCGCTGGCCCTGAGCGTGCTCAGCGCGGCCCTCGCGGAGTGCGGCCGCTTCCCCGAGGCCGCCCTGGCGTGCGAGTCGGCGCTGAAGACCGCGCGGGAAACCAACGACACGGCGACCGCCGATATCCTCACGCGCCGGCTGGAACTGTTCCGCGCCGGCCAACCGATCCGAGAATAGCGGGAACAAACCACCGCGACCGGCGGACTTCACGCCCATGGGCACACCTTTGCGAAAAAAGATCCTCTTCCTCCTCGCCGCCGTGGCGGCCGCCTGGTCACCCCGGGTGAAAGGAGCCGAGGCCGCGCCGGCCGCCCCCGCGACGGCCGCCCTGCGACGGCTGGTGATCGCCGAGACCCTCGAGCAAGGCAACGCGCTGCGCGCCCGGACGGACGACGCCTTCCTCGTGGTCGCCGAGCCGCTGCGCTTCCTGAACGTGGCGGATCTCGAGAAGCGTCTCATCGGGGGCCGCGGCCAGCCGATATCGGAAGCCCTGCTCGTCGCCATCAACCAGATCGTCGAGGGCGTGGTGCGCGCCACGGAAAACCCGCTCTCCGCCGCGATCATTCCGGCCCAGAACATCGGCGACGGCACCGTGGTGGTCACGCTCCTCCTCGGCCGCTACCGCGAGATCAAGCTCGTCGGCAACCGCTGGTACAGCGACGCCCTCATCCGCCAGCGGCTCGGGGTGGAGCCGGGACGCGCGATCCGGCTCTCCGAGCTGGACCAGGCCGTGGCGCGGGCCAACGCGAGCCCGTTCCGCCGCCTGCGCGTCCACATCGATCCGATCCCCAACTCCACCGAGGCCAACATGGTGGTGACCGTCGAGGAGCGGCTGCCCCTGCGGCTCACGGCGCTGGTGGACAACGCGGGCAACGAGTACATCGGCCGGAACCGGATCGTGGCGGGGGTCACCTACGGGAACCTCTGGGGACGCGAGCACCAGGTCACCTACCAGCGGATCACCACCGACCGCGGTGGCGTGATGAACGGGGACACCTTCGAGTACGCCGCCCCGCTCGGGCGGCAGCAGATGCTGAGCCTGTCCGGCCAGCGCAGCCGCGCGCGCCCCGAGTTCTACGGGGGGCTTTTCGCGCAGGACGGACGCAGCTCGTCGCTCGAGGCGCGCTGGCACGGGCCGCTCAAACTGGGCGGCCGCGGGTTCGATGCGTCGGGAGGCGTCAGCTACAAGGCGAGCAACAACAACCTCGAGTACGGCGGGCAGCAGGTCCTCGCCAACACCTCGGCCGTCATCCAGGCGGCCTTCTCCGTCTCGACCGTCATCCGCGACGCCCGCGGCGCGTGGGCGGTCTCGGCCACGGGCACCGTCAGCCCGGGGAACGTCTCGGACCGCAACAGCGACGCCGTGTTCAACGATATCCGGGCCGGCGCGAAGTCGTCCTACCTGATCGGGCAGCTCACCCTGCAGCGGCTGATCCGGATCGGCGGCCGCGGGGAAATGATCGCCCGCGCCACGCTGCAGCGCACCACGTCGAATCTGCTGGCGAGCGAGCAGCTCAACGCCGGCGGCACCGGGTCGGTCCGGGGCTACCGCGAAAACTCGGTCTCCGGGGACCGGGGGGTGCTTGCGGGCATCGAGCTGAACTTCCCGCTGCTGCCCGAGAAGGGCGGAGGCCTGGTGCCCCGGCACCTGAACGATCTCCGCGCGCTCGCCTTCTACGAGGCGGCGAGCGTCGGCCCCCTCCGCGCCACCGGGCTCGACGCGCCGGCGCGTCCCATCGCGAGCGCCGGAACCGGGCTGCGTCTGCGGGTGGCCGAGCGCTTCGCGGCGCATCTCGACTACGGCTGGCAGCTGCTGCGGATCGCGAGCAACGACCCCCACGGCAAGCTGCACGTGCGGTTGAGCGGCGCGTTTTGACGCTCACGTGCGCATCCACCTCGGGCATCACTTCTACGGGGCGGGGAACCTTGGCGACGATTTGATGCTGGCGGGATTCCTCCGCGCGCTCGCCTTCTACGAGGCGGCGAGCGTCGGCCCCCTCCGCGCCACCGGGCTCGACGCGCCG
>JBJTAX010000151.1:0-7112 GCA_046091055.1 Verrucomicrobiota bacterium
CTCATTTAACACCTCTTCATGGGCTCCATTAGCCTTGGCTTTGCGCCATCGAGGCAACAATCTGCCCCCATGCGCCCCCTGCTCCGCGCCCTGCTCTGCCTTGCCTCGCTGGCCGGTGCCCAAGAGAAGCCCAACCTGCCGGTGATCGACCTCTCCGGCCAGAAGGACCGGCAGGTCGTGGTGGCCGCGGGCACGCCGACGCTCTACCAGGGCCATCCGACGACCCTGAAGCTGCCGGACAGCCAGACGCTGTTCTCCGTCTGGTGCATCAATCACGGCGGCGCGGCCGGCCCGATGGCCCGCAGCGACGACGGCGGTAAGTCTTGGCGACGAATGGACGACCAGCTGCCCAAGGGCTTCGCGACGCACCAGAATTGCCCGAGCCTCTATCGCATCGTCGACCCGGCCGGTAAAGACCGCCTTTGGGTCTTCTCCGCCGCCCTCGGTAAACGCGGCGGCCCCGGCATGCCGAGCATCGTCAGCGAAGACGACGGCCGGACCTGGAAAGAGATGCCGCCGCTCGGCTTCCCCTGCGTGATGACCTTCAGCAGCATGGTCCGCCTCAAGGATGGACGGACGCTCGGCCTCTACCACCGCGGCCCGGGCGGCGCCGACCGCGCCCCGCTGGTGACCCTGCAGTCGATCACCGCCGACGGCGGCTTCACGTGGTCCGAACCGCGCATCGTGGCCGAGGTCGCTGGCAAGAATCCCTGCGAACCCTTCGTCTTCCGTTCCCCCGACGGCAAGGAACTCGCCTGCCTCCTGCGCGAGAATTCCCACAAAGGCCGCAGCCTGATGATGTTCAGCACGGACGAAGGCGCGACCTGGTCGACCTCGGTCGACACCAATTGGGGCCTCACCGGCGATCGGCACAACGGCGTCTTCACGGCGGACGGACGCATGGTGGTCTGCTTCCGCGACCAGGCCATCGGCAGCCCGACCAAGGGCCATTTCGTCGCCTGGGTCGGCACGTATGCGGACCTCAGGGCCGGCGCCCCCGGCCAGTATCGCGTCAAGCTGCTGCACCACTACGGCAAGCGCGCGGGCGACTGCGGCTATCCCGGCGTCGAACTGCTCGCCGACGGCACGATCGTCGCCACCACCTACGTGAAGTACGCCGACGGCCCCGAACAGAACTCGGTGGTGAGCGTCCGCTTCAAGCTGAGCGAGACGGACGCTCTCCTCCGACGTTAACGCGCGACGGGCTCCTGACCCGTCAAGGTGCGCTGGTCCGGACGATCGACGCCGATCTTGACGGTATACTTGCCGGACGCGAATACGGGCGGGGCAAAGGCCCCGCCTCCTTGCAGGCGGCGGACATAAATCGTCTCACCGGTCCGCTCGGCGACGACCTGCACGACGGCCGGACCGGCGGGTAGATCCACGGACGGCAGGAAGCCGCCCGGCTTACGGCCGTCGTTGTCAGCGAGAGCGAAAGTCTGCGGCCAGCCAGGGAACTGCTGGCCATCGCCCTTGCGGGAATCGCTGAAGCGCGGCCAGCACTCGAACGTGACCTTATCCTGCTTCAGGTCGAAGCGGGCCACGCCGTAACCATCGGCGCGCTGGCGTTCATCCTGGATGTCTCCGGGATTGGCATAAGCCAGGACCGACATGCGGTTGCCGAGTCCATCGAGGAAGTCCCCCGTCCACGGCAAGGGACTGCCGGCCACGGGGTTCGTTCCGGCCTTCTCGTCCTTCGGATGCCACCAGCGTCCGTAGATGGTGTTCACGAGCGCCGGACTCGTCAGGGAGTATGGGCCGTCGCCGAAGGCTTCGATGCCGTGCTTGACCGTCACCGCGAGATGCTGGTCTCCGCAGAGGTGGACGGCCTGCACACGACGCAGGGCGCGCAAGGCCTCGTCGCGACCCGCCTGCGGCCAGCCGTTGCAATCGAGGTCCGCCAGCAGGCGGTCGTCCCGCTTGCCGTGCATGTGGACGGCTCCGCAGAAGGCCGTGGCGGAAAGGACGGCCTTGCGACGCACCCCGACCCAGTCCTCCGACCAGGCCGCGAGGAACTTCAGCTGGCGCTGCCCCAGGAGCTGCAAGCCGGGAAGATTGATGCTCATGGGATCATACTTCTCGTCCGTGATATGATCAGGCCGAGGGCCCTGCTGAGGAATCTTGCCCAAGGGACCGGACTTGAATTTACGGTCCTCCAGGATGGCGAAATCCATGCCGCCGACCTTCAGCCGCGTGTAGAAGACGGAGATGCCTCGCTGGACCGGCGTCGGATCATAGGCATCGGGCAGATGCCAGGATTGCTGGCGCTGGACCATGTTCACGTAGGCCACCGGGAACATGTAGCCACCGTCGGCGTTGCCCGGGGCCGTCGAGAGCTTGCCGTCTTCGCCCCAGAGGTTCGGATGACCGACGTCATGGTCGTCAGGGATGCAGATCGTCGGCCGGTCCTTCATCACGTCGCGGAACTGCAGCCCGAACTCGATCCAGCCGGCGGTGTGCTCGGTATGTCGATAAGTCTGATCGCCGGCGAAGAACAGGAGGTCGGGATTCTGGTGCAGGAGATTACCTAGGATCTCCGGACGCTCGCCCGTCGTGCGGCTGGAATTGCAGGACATGTTGGCGACCACGATCGACTGCTTTTCGGTCGGATCGCGCCGGATGAGCCCCTCGAACTTCGCCGCCTCGCCATGTCGCACGCGATAGGCGACGTCCTGGGAACCGTCCCAGCCTTCGACGCGGAAGTGGGCGCTCCAACCAGGGAACCGCACCGGCGCCTGAGCGACTTCGACCCACGCGTCGCCACGCCTCACCTCGAGCCGAGCGACCTTCGCCTCCTCCGGATAAAGCGGATAGAGCTGAGCCGTCAGCTTCAGGACGCCCGCCTGCTGGGTGTAGAGCGCGAAAGCGATGACTTGATCGCGGGCGACCAGCATCGTGGGCGGCGGCGTACCGCCACCCTTCTTGCCTTTGGCCGGCGGCTTCTTGTCCCACCAGGCGCCCACGGCAAAGGAATCCAAGTTCGGGAAATCAGCGCCGAAGGGCTTGAGCGTCTCCGGCGGCGGGACCGGGGCGGCGGAAAGGACGGCGGCCAGCAGGAAGCAGAGGAAGTGGCGCATAGGAATCAGGGGTTGAGATGAGATGGACTGTTTACTAAGGCTTTCAACGTGCGAATCGACCCCGAACTGCGCCAACGCCTCAACCCCTGGGACTGGCTCGTGCTCGTCGTCGCCGTCGTCTCGCTGCTCCTGGTGGTGCTCGAGACCTTCCTGCACGTCCCGACCGCCATCCTTTCGGCGCTGAGGTCGGCCGACACATTCTCGTGCGCCATCTTCCTGACCGATGTCTTCGTTCGCTGGAAACGCGAAAAGTATTCGGCCGGCTTCTGGCGCTGGGCCTGGATCGACGTCCTCGCGAGCATCCCCTTCGAACCGGCCTTCCGCTCCCTGCAGGCGGTCCGCATCTACCGGTTCATCCGGCTGTTCCGCATCATGAAGAAGCTCAACACGCTGACGAACGGCACGTCGCTCAACGAGAAACTTCTCGCCTTGCCAGGGGTGGCGATCGTGATGGTGCTCTTCAGCACGATGCTGATCGTCGAGGTCGAACGGACCGCCCCCGGCGCCACGATCAAGAAAGGAGGCGATGCGCTCTGGTGGGCGCTCACGACGGTGACGACCGTCGGCTACGGCGACACCTTCCCGGTCACGGGCGAAGGACGCCTGATCGCTTCCGCCCTCATGCTGGTAGGCATCGCCCTGTTCGGCTCGATTTCCGCCATCGTGACCTCGAAACTCATCCTGCCCAAGGAAACCCGCGACCACGAGGAACTCCGCCGACATCTGCCTGACAAACCAGAAGAACCCCATGCGTAAGACCCTGTTCGCCCTCGGCCTCATCGCCGTCATCGGCGTGGGCGCCTACCGCTTCCTCGCCCCGCCGGCCGCTCCGAGATCACCGGTCGAAAGGCAGAAGTCCTCTAGCCCTCTCGAAACCGTCCGCGTGGCCAAGCCCACCCAGAATTTCTCGCGTCCTGCCCCGGAAGCCCCCGCGAAGACGTCCGCCCAACGCGCCCAGATGGAGGAACGCTTCAACGACCTGAAGGAGGAAGGGCGCCGGGTCCGTCAGACCCTGCTGGATTCCGACCCTAAGGCGGCCCAAGCTTATAACGAAGTGGTCCGACGTCCGGAATACCGGACCCTGCTCGACCGACGGCACGAGATCGAAGCCGCCTGGGCCACCGCCCCGGAGAACGAACGAGAAGGCATGCTGAAGGAGATGAATAGCCTCCGCCAACAAGGCTTCACCCTGATCCTCGGCGAGATCCAGCGGCTCCAGAGCCAACCGAGCACGCCGACGACGAGTCCCGCTCCGCGACCGACGACCCCCTCAGACGCGCCGGCTGCCGCGCCCGCTCCGCCCGTCGTGTTCCAGTAAGCAGGCCGCTCAGGAGCCCCAACTGAAGCGCTCGGGCACCCAGGCATACTGGTCGCCCTTGGGGACGACCGTCCCGATGCCGGGCCACGGCAGATGGAAGCCGAAGGCGCGGCTCTTTTCCTTGGCCATGCGGGCGAAAAGCTTCTTCCGCGTCTTGACCGCGGTCTCAGGGTCATGATCCATGGCGACGGTCCAGCCGACGTTGTCGAACATGAGCACGTGGTGATGGACGACGTCGCTGATATGCACGAGCGACTCGTCCCCGGAACGGATCTCGAAGCAGGCATGGCCGTCGGTATGGCCGGGCGACGCGAGGACGGTCACGGCGTCATGGAACAGCTTCTGGCCGTCCTTCGCGATGACGAGCTGGTCCTTGAGGATGTCTAAGTTGCGGCAGATGGTCTTCACCATGTTCGGCAGCGGCTTCTTATCGCGCTTCGATTTGGAGAAATCCGGATTCGGACCGCGCCAGAAATCATATTCCTCCTGCAGGAGGTAGATCTTGGCGTTCGGGAACGCCGGCTTGCCGTCGTCGACGAAGCCGTCGAGGTGGTCGGAATGCGAGTGGCTGAGGAAACCGGTCGTGACCTGCTCCGGGCGGACGCCGAGCTGACGGAGCCCCTCGGCCAGCCAGCCGAAGTTCGGGTTAGGATGACGCTCGCCGAAGCCGGCGTCGATCAGCGCGACTTCGTCGCCGATGCGCAGGCCCATGATGTTCACGTAGAGCGGCAGCGCGTCCAGGCGCTCCCGATTGAACTCCAAGGCCGCCTTCATCGTCGGGCGATCGGACTCCGGCCACATGAGGTCGAGTCCCTGGCGGAAGAGCATGTGTCCGTCGCTGATCGAAAAGGCCTCGATGTTGCCGATGGTGAACTTATAGACGTAAGGGTTCGGCGGACGCTTGAGCGACGATGCCTTCGGGACATCAGCCGCGGCGAGACGCGCGGTCGTGGCCAGACCGGCCAGCGCGAAGGCGGCGGCACCGAGGAATTCACGACGGGAAGAAGGCAGTGGTGCGGAGGCCATGGGAGTGCTTCCGAAACTACCCCGACGACCTGACGCCTCCAGCCCAAAGGTGAGGCCGATACCTCAGGCCGGCGAAGACGATACGGGTTGAAACCCCTTCCGCAGGGCGTTGACTCAAGACCAGATGTGTCGCCCCCTGCAACTCGCCCTCATCCTCGGCCTGAACGCCGCGGGGACCGTCCAAGCCGAGAAGATCCAGTTCAACAGGGACATCCGACCGATCCTGTCCGAGAACTGTTTCAGCTGCCACGGCTCGGACGAGAAAGCCCGCAAGGCCAAGCTGCGGCTGGACCTCCCCGAAGAGGCCAAGCGTGAGCACAAGAACGGGACTCCCGTCATCCCCGGCGACCTGGAGAAGAGCGTGATCTGGGAGCGTATCCTTTCGACCGACGAAGATGACATGATGCCGCCTCCGAAGTCCCACCTCTCGCTCACGGCGACGGACAAGGCGAAGATCAAGGCCTGGATCGAACAAGGCGCCGAATACGAGGAGCACTGGGCTTTCGTGGCCCCGAAGCGGACCGCGCCGCCGGCCGGGAACAAGCTGCCCGCCATCGATTACTGGGTCACCAGGCAGCTGACCGAGGCCGGCCTGCGACCTTCGCCCGAAGCCGACCGCCATACGCTCATCCGTCGCGTGACGCTGGACCTGACGGGACTGCCCCCGACCGCCTCCGAAGTCGAGGCCTTCGTCCAGGACGAGCGGCCCGACGCTTACGGCCGGCTCGTCGACCGCCTGCTGGCTAATCCGCACTTCGGCGAACGCATGGGGCTCGATTGGCTCGACGCCGCCCGCTACTCCGACACCAATGGCTACTCCATCGACGGTGGCCGTCATCTCTGGCTCTGGCGCGACTGGGTCATCCAGGCCTTCAACGACAACAAGCCCTACGACCGTTTCCTCGCGGAGCAGATCGCCGGCGACCTGATGCCGGACACCGACGACGGCAAGCTCGTCGCCACCGGCTTCCAGCGCAACAACATGAACACCCACGAGGGCGGCACCATCCCCGCCGAAATCCTCGTCAACTACAACGCCGACCGCGTGAAGACGCTCGGTGAGTCCGTCCTGGGCCGCACCCTTGCTTGCGCCCAGTGCCACGACCACAAGTTCGATCCAATCAGCCAGAAGGACTACTTCCGGATTTTCGCTTACTTCAACACCCTCGACGACCGCCCCTCCGACGGCAACGCCGGCGTGAACTCGCTCCCGTCGGCGCTCCGCAAGACCGTCCTCAAGACGGAGGAGCTCCCCGCCCTGCGCGAACGTATCGACGCGCTCGAACGACGGCTGCAGGCGCCCGACCCGGAGGTGCTGTCGCGATGGGAACACACCCAGAAAAAGCAGGAAGCCGACCGTAAGCTCGGCCTCAAACTCATCCCGGTCAACCTGCTCAAGATCTCCACGCCCAACAGCGGCGGTGGCTTCACCGTCGAGGGGAACAAGTTCAAAGGCATCACCAAGACCGCCTACGACATCCTCGGAGAGACCCCCCAGGCCGAGGAGCCCATCGCCGGACTGCGCTTCGTCTTCCCTGACACGCTCGCCGCCCCGAAGCCGACCAAGGCCGCGAAGTCCGCCAAGACGGCCCCGGCCGCGCCCAAGCCCATGGATGAATTCGCCGGACGTTTCGTGCTCACCGCCGTCGACGTCACCGCCGACGCCTGGACCGAGGACTATCCGGCCAAGG
>JBJTAX010000152.1:0-6400 GCA_046091055.1 Verrucomicrobiota bacterium
CTCGGAGGGATCCTTCTCCAGGTCGTAGAATTCATACACCGGGCGCGGCGTGGTGAAATATGTGGACGTCAGTCCGGCGGCGAGGCCGCCTTTGCCGTGAAGGTCCTGGATGGACTTCCAGGCGGAACCCCCGGCGCTGTCGACCGGCGAATACGGGATCCACGGCGTGCAGTTGTAGATGGCCTTGTAGCGGCCGCTGCGGACCGCCCGGGAGAGGTCGTAACCGTTGTTGCTCATGCCGACCTGCACCGGGGCGCTGCCATGCGGACCACGCTCCATGAAGACGTGGTCGCGGGTCTTGGTCGCCTCGCCTTTCAGCAACGGGAGGAAGCTCACGCCGGTCATGCCGGCGGCGGACTTCAGGCCGGCCGCGGCCAGCACGGTCGGTCCGAGGTCCTCGCCGCTGAGCAGGGCCGAGGAATCACCGCCGGGGGCCACCACGCCGGGCCAGCGCACGACGAAGGGCACGTTGCAGCCCGGATCATAAAGGGAGCCCTGGCCATGCGGCAGCGCCTGGCCGTTGTCACCGGCGACGACGACGAGGGGATCCGCCGCCAAGCCGAGACGATCACGCAACGCGAGCACCTTGCCGGCGGTCTCGTCGACCCGGTTCACCTCGGCGCAGTAGTCGGCGTATTGTTTGCGCACGCCGGGCAGATCCGGGACGTGCGCGGGCAGCTTGAGCGACGCCGGGTCGGGACGATACGAGGCCGGGGCGTTCCAGTCATGATGAGGATCGCTGAAGTTCACCCAGAGGCAGAACGGCTTGTCCTTCGGACGGCCCTCAAGGAAAGCCGCGGCCTGCTCGACGGCCTGCGTATCGGAACCGCCCTGCACGACGTCAAAACGATCCGGGAAGGTCTTGTAACCGCCGTCCACGAGGAACTTATCCAGCCCGTCGTCACCCTTGCGGGAGCCGTCGAGATGATAAAACCGACCGACTACGCCGACATAATATCCCGCCTCCTGCTTGAGGACTTCCGGGAACGTGACCACGTCGCGGGGGAGCGGCGAGGTGAAGCGCGTGATGCGCGCGGCCACGGGCGAACGGCCGCTCAGGTAGGCCGCACGGGAAGGCACGCACTGCGGGGCAGCCGTGAAGAAGCGCCGGAACTTGATCCCTTCGCCGGCGAGCTTGTCGAGGACGGGCGTACGGACATTGGCGTCGCCGTAACAGCTCAGGTACGGATAGCTATGGTCGTCGGACAGCAGGAACAGGACGTTAGGTTTATCGGCGGCCGAGACGAGGACGCCGAGAGTGAGCCAGCACAGCAGGGATCTCATGGGGTAGGAAGACCCAAACCTTGCCCAGACGAGGAGGCAACCACAACTTCGGCTCAGAACCGACCGGTCAGTGCGAGACGGAACTGGCGGGGCTCCACCGGATGGAAGTGAATCCCGTCGGCGCCGCCGGTCGCGGAAGACTCGTAAGAATAAGCGATGTCCTGGTCCTCGCGGTCGAGCAGATTACGGATGCTGAGGGTCGCCTCCCAGTTGGCGGTGAGCTGAGAGCTGAGCGAGGCGTTGAGGTTGAGGGGCTGCTCCGTAGGGGCCGCGCCCGCGGCGTCGAGGTCACGCGGTCCGAAGTAACGGAGGCGCAGCGAGCCTGACCAGCCGGACTGATCGCGCACGGTCACGCCCGCGGCGACCACGGTGTCGATGGCTCCTTCGACGCTGCGCTGGCCGACGGGGACGTCGCGGTAGAGCGCCTGCGAGGCGGCGACATCGAGGTCGAACGAGAGCCAGGAGTAAGGAGTCCAGTAGTTGGCCCACTCGACGCCGTAACGGTCGCTGCCGTCGGAAGGCTCGACCGCGCCGGCGTCGCCGATGAAGACGAGTTCGGACTGGGTGCGGAGATACCAGAAAGAGAACGTGCTCTGCAGGTCCTTGATCGCGAGCGTGCGGATGCCGACCTCGGCGCCACGGGCGGGCACGAGACCTCGCAGCGGGCCGGACGCCAGCGTGGCACCACGGACGTCGTTGCTATGGAAGCCATAGCCGGCCTGGACGAAGTATTCGGTCTTGTCCCACGGACCCCAGACGAGTGAAAGCTTCGGGCTGAAGAGCGCCGTCGAGGCGTTCCCCGAGTCGACGGGAGAGGCAAGGGAGTTGACGTCGGCGAACTGCAGGTCGCCGCGGCCACCGATCACGCTGCGGAACGTCGGGGTCCACTGCACGCGATGCTCGGCGAAGAGTCCGAGGGTGCCCACGCCGAGGTCGTGCTGCGAAGTCGTGGACAGGCGTACCCGGTCATCGGTGGAAAAGAGGCCGTTCTCGACCCAGTCATGGCGGAACTGCACGCCGAAGGACGTCTCGACCGGGCGACGGTCCCATTCCGAGTGGAGGTGGCGGACGTAGCTGAAACCGGCCGTGGTGCGCGCGTCCTGCTGCTCGAACTGGTCGCCGTCGGTCGGGTTATCGAGGGCATAGGTGAAGTTCGAGAAGAGATCCAGTTCGTAGCGGAAGACGTAGGCCTGGAAACGGTCTTCCGAACCGCCATGGCGGTGACGCCAGTCGGCCGACCAGGAAAGGTAGCGGGAATCGCCGCCGTTGGTCGGGTCCATATTGCCCCAACGCGAGAGCGCGCCCGACTCGACCAGCGCGAGCGGGATCTGGTCGCTCGTGCGCCATTCGCCCTGGTAGAAGCGCAGCGTCGTCGTGAAGCCGTCATGGCCGTCGCCGCGGGACCAGGACAGCTGTCCGTTGGCACGACGGAAATTGTCGCCCATCAGCCAGGGGCCGTCGGAATGCGCGCCTTGCACGGCGTAGAGCAGGTCGCCCGAGCCGGACTTGACCGAATCCGCGACCAGCACACGGCCATAACCGAAGGAGCCTCCTTCCATGAGGAGCAGGCCTTTCGGCAGGGTTTTGAAAGTATCCAGGTAAGCCGCGCCGGCGGTACCGAAATCGCCCGTCTGGGCGTAGTAGGGGCCCTTCTGGTAGTTCACCCGCTCGACGAGCTCGGGGATGACGAAGTTCATGTCCGCGTAGCCTTGGCCGTGGCCGTGCGAAGGCATGTTGAGCGGGACGCCGTCGAGGAAGGTCGCGAAGTCGGTGCCGTGGTCGAGGTTGAACCCCCGCATGAAATACTGGTTGGCCTTACCGCCGCCGGCGTGCTGCGTGATGATCAGGCCGGGCACCGTCTCGAGGATCTCGCCCGGACGGAGGAGCGGACGCTCCCCGAGCTGCACCGCGCCCGTGACGCCGATGGTGGCGGAGTCGGCGACCCCGAGCAGGCTGTCCTGCCGGCCCATGACGACGATCTTACCGAGCGGCTTGGGCTCGGGGTCCGCCCAAGCGGTCAGAGTGGAGGCGGCGACGAGCAGGGGTAGAAGGCGCATGCGTCAGATGTAGGTGCGACGGGAGGGATGGCGAGAAAAGAAAAGGCGGCTTCGTCTGCCCAGACGAAGCCGCCGGGCCATGAACCTCAGAAATTCAGACGCAGGCCGGCTTCGATACCGCGACCCGGCATCGGGAGCGCGCCTTTGATGAACGAAGAAGCGTTGCGGGCTTCCTGGTCGAGCAGGTTGATCACGCGGAGCGTGAACTGTCCGCTCAGCTGGTCGAACGTGAACGGACGGGTGAGGCTGGCGCCGACCATCGTGAAGCCGGCGGTCCGGGTCTCGTCGGGAGCGGTGTGGTTCTGCGCGAAGTGATAGGTCGCGTCGAGACGCCAGGTCCAACCCGACTCCAGGCCGTGCAAGGCGGCGCCGATGCGGCCGGGCGAGATCCGCGGCAGGGCCTCGGAAGTGTCGGTATTGGAAGCGCGGACGAAGTCACCGAACCACTCCAGGCCGAACTTCGAGACCGGGGTGTCCACGAACTGGAAGTTGACCTTCACCTCTGAGCCGAAGAAATCCGCCGGGACGGAGGTGAAGTCATAACGGGCGAGCTCGTCGGCGCCGCCGCTCGAATAATCAGGACCACCGCCGCCGATGTTCGGGCCGTAGCCGTTACGCTGCAGGGCGATGAAGGAAGAGAAACGGTTGTAGTAGACCGAGAAGCTGCCGGACAGCGGACCGCGTACCTTGGCGAGTTCCCACTCGAGGCCGAAGCCCTGTTCCTTGCCGAGGTTGCGGTTGCCGACCTCATAGACGTCGGTCGCCACGTGCGGGCCGTCGGCGTAGAGTTCCTGGAAATTCGGGGCGCGCTCGGTGCGGGTGAGGTTGATCGTCGAAGTCCAGGAGGGGTTCAGGTCCTTGGCCCAGGCGAAGGCGAAGCTCGCCGGCGTGAAGGAGGCCGAATCCGCCGGGGGATTCGTCGTGACGCCGGCGTGCGTCCAGGCGGACGCATCGACCTGGGCGTGCTCGATACGGAAGCCGTAGCGCAGACGCTGGTCGGGGGCGAGGGTCTGGACGAACGAGCCGAAGGTCGCCAAGGCGGAGTTACGGGTGTCGGGCAGGAACGCTTCGTCGCCGACCACGCCGAAGTCGAAGCGGCTGGCCTGCAGGCCGACCGTGCCTTCGACCGCGCCGAACTTCACGAGCTCGACATCGAGACGACCGTCCCATCCTTCGTTCGTGAACGTGCTCTCCGGCGCGCCGCCCTCGAATTCCGTGTGCGCGTAGTCGGCCACGCCGACGCGATAGGCGAAGGAACGGACCACGGCGCCGGCCACTTCGGCCTTGCCCGCGAGATCCCAGCGACGCTGCTCCAGCCCGATGGAGATATCCTGCTCGGCGACGCCATACGTGGAATCCAGACCGGAGTAGGAAAGGCCGACGTAACCATTGGCGGTGAGATACGAGACCCCGACGCCGGCGCCGCGGTTATCCGCCGACGTGTCGGCGATGCGTCCCACCGGCGTGCGGAGGTCGTCCGTCGACTTGTCGAAGCCGTCGACATGGTAAGAGAACGAGCCGGCCGAACCTTCGGCGAGCACGCCGACGGAACGAAGGCCGTCGACGGAGCCGAGACGGCCGGTGACCGACTGGCGCTGGGCGAGGCGCTGGTCCGGGATACGCGCGTCGACGAGGTTGATGACGCCGCCGAGGATGCTCGTGCTGTATAGCAGGGCCGCCGGACCGCGCAGGACCTGGGCTTCGCGGATGGCGAGGGGGTCGACGCTCACCGCGTGGTCCGGGCTCGAGGCGGAAGCGTCGAGGCTGTTCACGCCGTTCTGGGTGATCTTGAGGCGGTCGCCATCGAGGCCGCGGATGACCGGTCGGCCGGCGTTAGGACCGAAGTAGCTCGAAACCACGCCGGGGAGGTCGGCGAGCAGGTCGCCGATGTTCGACTGTGCCAGGCGGTCGAGATCCGCGCTGGCCAGGATGAGGGTCGGCGAGACGGCCGTGACCTCTCCCCCGATGGCCGTGCCCTTGACCACGACGGTCTTCAGCTTCTCAGGGGCGGCAGGCTTGTCTTGGGCGGCCAAGGCGAGCGTCGAGGCGGCGAGCATGAACACGGGGCGGAGGGCGGGGAACAGACGGTTTTTCATGGGTTCTATAAATGCAATACTATTGCATTAAGCCATTGCAAGCGGAAATCCTCGGGTTGCAGTCGGGGGATAAATGCACGGACTGAAGGCACCCCCATGAGTCAGCCCTCCCCCACCCCTGACGCCATCCACTCGGATGCCTTCCTGGCGCGCCTGATGCGCGGCCAGCTCAAGCTCTCGGTCGCCTGCGCCCTCTGCTTCGTCGTGGCGCTCGTCGCCCTGCCCTTGCTCAACTACTACCAGCCGGCGTTCATGGCCCAGCGCGTCGCCGGGTTCACCCTCACCTGGCTGATCCTCGGCGTGCTCTTCTTCCCGTTCGTCTGGATCATCTCCTACTTCTTCATCCAGCGCTCGATCGCGCTAGAGGACGCCGAAGCCAAGGCCGCGCAGGACGGCCTGACCCGTTGAGATGAGCCCCCTCCTCGCCGCCGTGGGCGTCGATCCCTGGATCGCGTTCTTCTCGCTCGTCACCGTCGTCATCACCGTCGGCATGGGCTTCTGGACCGCCGGCAAGTCCAAGAGCGCCGGCGACTTCTTCGTCGCCGGCCGCTCGGTCTCCGTCGGCTGGAACGCCTCCGCCATCTCGGGCGAATACCTCTCCGCCGCGTCCTTCATGGGCGTCGCCGGCATGGTCATGGCCACGGGTTATGACGCGCTCTGGTATCCCGTCTGCTACGCCTGCGGTTACCTCTTCCTGTTGCTCTTCATCGCCGGACCGCTGCGCCGCTTCGGCGCCTACACCATCCCGGACTTCGCCGCGGGCCGTTATGATTCGCCGATGTTCCGCAAGATCGCGGTCTGCTTCGTGCTCTTCATCGGCTTCTTCTACACCATGCCCCAGATGAAGGGCGCGGGCACCACGCTCGCCTACATCTTCCCAGGCCTGCCCTATTGGGCCGGCGTCGTGGTCGTGGGCGCGGTCATCACCCTCAACGTCTCGCTCGGCGGCATGAAGGGCATCAC
>JBJTAX010000153.1:0-3329 GCA_046091055.1 Verrucomicrobiota bacterium
CCCAAGGAGTCCGAGGACATGGCGCTCGCCGCCGACGTCCTCGCGCTCATCCCGGAATTCCTGAAGGCCCCGACGGTGCTCGGCATCGGCGAGATCGGCCTGAACAAGAACACGCGCAATGAGCTGAAGGTGCTCGAGCAGCACATCGCCCTCGCCGTGCAGTACGACCAGATGATCCTCGTGCATACGCCGCACCTCGAGGACAAGCGCAAGGGCACCCGCCTGATCATGGACTGCCTCAAGGCCAACGGCGTCACGAAGCCCGAGCGCGTGATCATCGACCACGTCGAGGAGCACACCATCCACGAGGTCCTCGACCAAGGCTTCTGGGCCGGCATCACGCTCTACCCCGAATCGAAGTCCACGCCCGTGCGCGCCGTCGACATGATCGAATCCGTCTCCGCCCAGCGTGTCTGGCTCAACAGCGCGTGCGACTGGGGCCACAGCGACCCGCTGTCCGTGCCGAAGGCCGCGCAGGAGATGCGTCGTCGCGGCCACTCCGCCGCCGCCATCGACCGCCTCGTCTACGGCAACCCGGTGAAGTTCCTCTCGCAGTCGCCGCGCTTCCAGGATCCCGCCGCCCAGGCCTGACCCGCGTGAAGCTCACGTCCGGACTCTCCCTCGCCTACTGCACCAACGTCCATCGCGGCGAGGGTTGGCCCGAGACGTTCGCCGGCCTGCGCGACCATGCCCTGCGCGTGCGCGACCGCGTCTCGCCCGGCAAGACGTACGTCCTCGGCCTGCGCCTCGGCGACCTCGCCGCGAAGGAGCTCGCCGTGCCCGCAACGCTCGCGGCCTTCCGCGCCTGGCTCGACAAGGAGGACTGTGTCGTCGCCGGCATCAACGGCTTCCCGTTCGGTCCGTTCCACGGCCAGGCCGTGAAGGACAACGTCTTCGCGCCGGACTGGTGCGAAGCCCCGCGCCTCGAATACCCCAACCGACTCTTCGACCTCCTCGCCGCGTTCGGTCCGCCGGACAAGGTCGGCACCGTCAGCACGCTCCCGGGTTCGTTCAAGGGCTTCGGTCGCACGCCGGAAGAGCTCAAGGTCATGCGCCGCAACCTGCTCGCGTGCGCCGAACACCTCGCCCGCCAGCGCGACCGCACCGGCACGCACCTGCGCCTCGCGCTGGAGCCCGAGCCGATCGGGCACGCCGAGAACACGCCGGAAGCGTTGCGGCTCTTCGAGCAGCTCCGCGCCGAAGAACCCGCCCGGGGGCTCGTCGACGCGCACCTCGGCATCGCCTACGACACCTGCCACTTCGCGCTCCAGTACGAGGAGGCCCACGAGGCCATCGCGCGGCTCGACGCCGGCGGCGCGCCCGTGCTCAAGTTCCACCTCAGCTCCGCGCTCAAGCTCAGGCCCACCGAGGTCGCCCTCGCGCGCCTCGCGAAGATGCATGAGCCGACGTATCTCCATCAGACCATGGGCCGGGCGAAGGACGGCGCGATCGTGCGCTTCAAGGACATCCCGCTCGCCATGGCGGCGGTCGACCGGCTCCGCGCGCTCGAGGAGCTCCGCGTGCACTTCCACGTGCCGGTCAACGCCGACCGCCTCTCCGACGAGCTTTCCACGACCAACGACCACCTCAAGGCCGCGCTCGACGTCATCGCCCAGGCGCCGGGCGCCTGCCGCGAGCTCGAGATCGAGACGTATACCTGGGAAGTCCTGCCGCCCGAAGTCCGCGCGGCCGACGTCGCCGACATGATCGCCGAGGAATACCGCTGGACGCTCGCCGAGCTCGCGCGGCGCGGCGTGCGGCCTCTCTGAGATGAGCCCGAAGCTGCGCGGCTGGCTGATCCTCACCCGTGGCTCGAACCTGCCCACGGTCTGGAGCAACGTGCTCGCCGGCTGGCTCCTCGCCCAGGGCCTGCGGCTGCGGCCGATCGGTTCCGAATACGCGGCCCAGGCGCCGGATCCGCTCGGCTGGGACGGCTTGCTCCTCCTCCTGCTCGGCGTCTCGCTGACTTATGCCGGCGGCATGATCCTCAACGACGCGTTCGACGCGCGCTGGGATGCCGAGCGTCGCTCGACGCGCCCGATCCCCGCCGGACTCATCACGGTCGGCGAGGCCTTGCGCGCCGGCTGGGGCGCGCTCGTCCTGGGCTTCCTGTTCACCGTCCTCGCCGCGCCCGCGCCGCTGCGCATGACCGTGGCCGTCGTCGCGTTGCTGCTCATGCTCTGCGTGCTCCTCTATGATCGCTGGCACAAGGGCGTCGCCTGGGCGCCGGCCGTGATGGGCGCGTGCCGCGCGCTGCTGCCGCCGCTGGGCTTCTTCGTCGCCGGCGAGCGCCTTTACTTCCTCCCGCTTTCCGACGCCGATTGGATCATGCTCGCGCACATGTCCGCGCTGTGGCTCCTGACCTTCGCCATCACCCTCGTGGCGCGGCATGAGTCCACCGGCGGGGTCGCCGGCCGCCGGGTCGAGGCGTTGCTCTTCCTCGCGCCTGTGCCGCTCTTCTTCGCCGTCGGGCTGTTCTGGCCGTGGATGCTGCTATGGTCGGCCGCCTATGCTTGGTGGCTCGTCCGCTCCAACCGCCGCCATCCGCTGCCTGGCGGCGTCGGCGCGCGCGTCGCCGACCGGCTGGCCGCCATGCCTCTCATCGACGCCATGACGAACGGCTATCTCGCGTTCGTCTGTCTCGGCACGCTGCACAAACGCAAGGGCGTGCACCCGGAAGCCTTGTTCGACGCCGCCTGCCTCGCCTTGCTCGCCTTGACGGCGGCCCCGCTCGCCCTCCGGCTGGTCCTGCGCTGGCGGAAGCAGATTCCTTCGACCTGAGGAAACAAGGGGTTTTGGCGCGGCCGGCGGGGTTTTCCGGGAACTGGGCTTGTCCTCCGGCGTCTCACTCCTTCTGATAAACCCTCCCCCGGGCCATGTCCGACTCCCTCGACCTCGAATTCGCGGTGACCTACCGCCATCGCATCTTCTTCACCGAAGGCGCGTTCGCTTCGGGCAACCGGGTCCTCGCCGACCTGTTCGCCGGGGCGAAGGTCATCCCGATCGTCGACGCCGGTCTGGCGCAGTCCCGGCCGGGCTTCGCCGCCGAGGTCGCCGCCTACGGCAAGGCGACGGGGGTGGCCTTCACGCGACCCCCGCTCGTGCTCACCGGTGGCGAGGCCGCCAAGAAGGACTCCGCCGTCGTCAAGGCCGCCCTGGCCGCCATCGAGGCCGACAAGATCTGCCGCCATTCCTACGTCCTCGCCATCGGCGGCGGCGCGTTCCTCGACGCCGTCGGCTTCGCGGCCGCGACCGCCCACCGCGGCGTGCGTCTCGTCCGCATGCCCACCACGACCCTCGGTCAGGGCGACGCCGGCGTCGCCCTGACC
>JBJTAX010000154.1:0-2937 GCA_046091055.1 Verrucomicrobiota bacterium
ACCCCAGCCGTCAACAACCGGGCCGTCGGCAAGGCCGCGGCCGCTTTCGACATCCTGGCTCTCGCCGCCGCCCTCACCGGAGCGGTGATCCTCACGCTCGAACTTTTCGTCAAAGCCAAAGGCTGACGATCTTCCATGGCCTCCGAACTCATCACCAATCTCGACAACTCCAACTTCGAGTCGACCATCAAAGGATCGACCGTCCCCGTGCTGGTCGACTTCTGGGCCACCTGGTGCGGCCCCTGCAAGCAGATCGGCCCGGTGCTCGATCAGCTCGCCGCCGAGATGGCTGGTTCCGTCAACATCGCCAAGGTCGACGTGGACACCAATCAGGCCCTCGCCCAGCAGCTCGGCGTGAACTCCATCCCCGCCCTCTTCCTTTTCAAGAACGGCGTCGTGGTGGACAAGATGGTCGGCGCGCGCCCGAAAGGCGACATCGCCGCCTTCAACAAGAAGCACGCCTGAGACGGTCGGCCTAAGACCCGACAGAAAGGCCCGGGATCGCTCCCGGGCCTTTTTTGTCGGCGGCCTCGCAGGGAAGCTTACTTGCTCTCGAGCGGGTGCTCCTTGAGCAGTTCGGCAGGGTTGTATTGGGCGCGGTTGCCGATGGCCTTGCGGACTTCGGCGACCTTGGCGTCCATCACCGGCTCGGCGGCGTTGCCCCCGGCCTGGCGGACAGAGGTCGCGATATGGGCGACCTGGGCGTCCTTGAGATTGGCTCCGATGTTCGGCATGTTGCCGTTGTACTTGGCGCCGTTGACCTCGATCTCACCGGCGAGGCCGGCGAGGATGGCCTTGATGATCCGCTCCTCCGAGCCGGCGACCCAGGCGGACTTGGCCAAAGGAGGGAAGGCGCCGGGAAGACCGAGCCCGGTCGGCTGGTGGCAGGCGGCGCAATTGGCGAGGAACAGTTGCTCTCCCTTGGCGATATCAGGCTCGAAGGCCACGGGGCCGCCGGCCACGACGGCCTTGGGGGCGTCGAGGTCGAACGCGCCGGCCGAGAATCCGCCGGAATTACGGGTCAGGTAGAGTCCGGCCCAGAAGCCGAAGGCGCAGAACAGGAACACGATGAAAATCGGCGTCAGGGAGAACCCTTCGGCCGGCTCGTCCTTGTCGCGGGAAAGCTGCGAGTGCGCCTCCACCAGACGTCCGTCGGAAGGCCCCTCGGAGCCGGCGCCGGAAGGACCCCGGCGCGGGCGGTTGTGATAAGGCTGACGGTTGCGGTCGTTCATGGGTTCACTTCTTCAGTTTGGCTTCCGGGGACGGATAATCCTGGCGGAGGGATTTCAGGTAGGCGATGAGCGCCGCGCGGGAGCCGGCGTCGACGAAGCGATAGGACGGATGCCAGGCCGCGCCGCTCGAGGCGGGATCGGTCAGCAACGTCTCGACGTTGATCTGGGAGGAGCGGGCGCCGTAGTTGGCGAGGTCCGGACCGATGCGGCGATCGCCGAGCAGGACCTGCGGCTGCAGGACGTAGTCGCGGGCGACGGAAGGACGGACACCGAGGCCGCGGGCGAGATCGCTGCCCTGCCCGGCCGGCCGGACCTGCTGGGTATGGCAGCTGACGCAGCCGAGCGAGAGGTACACCGAACGTCCTTGGATGGCCAGGCCGGATTCGCGGGAGGGAAAGAGCGCGCCGCCTTCTTCGCCGGCCGCGCGGCCGAGACCGCCGAGCTGGGACTGTCCGCTGAGCAGCAGCGCGCCGAAGGGCAGCGCGACGGCGGCGAAGACGCCGGCCAGCAGGGTGTTGAGGTTCTTCATGGGAGCGAAGGGTTAGTCGTGACGACCGGCGTCGGTCGGCGCGGAGGATTTGAGGATCATGCCGAAGGCGTTGAGGGCGAAGGCCGCGTGGCCGACGAGCAGCTGGACGGACGAGACCGTCAGCAGGAAGAACCAGGATGATTCGGCGCGGAGGACGGCGGCGTAAGGCGTGGCGTCCGCGGCCAGGTGCCGGCCGACCTGCCAACCGCCGAAGAGCCAGGCCGTCAGGCAGCCGAGGATCCCGAGGGCCGAACCCCAGAAGTGCGCGTGGACCAGCTTGGCGGAGGGCCAGAGCGAACCGGTGAGTCGCGGGAGGATGAAATAGGCCGCCCCGAAGAGGACCATCGTCGCGAAGGCGTAAGTGAGCAGGTGCTCGATGCCGCCGCCGAAGGACGTGAAGCGGAGCAAGGCGCTCGGGCCACGGAAGGCCACGAGGCCTTGGAGCAAGCCGAAGAGCGTGAAGGCCACCGCGCCGAAGGAGACGAAGCGCAGCGTGGTGTCGTTCCACGCGCGGGCCCAACCGCCCTGCGTGCTGAGCGTACCGTGGAAGTTGAGGGCGGTGATGATGACGGGGACCAGGAGCATCGCCGCCGCGACGACGCCCGCGGACTGGACCCACAAGGGCACGGGCGAGCCGACGAGTGCCGCCGGACCGGTCCAACCGGCGAAGAGGAAGAAGGTCCAGAAAGCGACCGGCGCCAGGTAATAGGCCGCGATCGTGCGCTCCAGCACTTTGGCGAGGAAGTAATATGTCGCGGCGAGGGCCGAGGCGCCGAGCCAGAGAAGCAGCACGTTCGAGACGAACCAGCTATGCGCGACGGCCTGGACGACCCCGGAGGCGGGGACCCAGAGCACCATCAGCTGGGCGAGCAGGTAGACGAGCGGAAAGGCGAACGAGGCGCCGACCACGAACCACTGGGAGGCGAAGGTGTGGCCGGTAGGACGGCGGGCGAAGGCGACGAGCGGCCAGAACGCGGCGAGCAGGAAGGCCACGGCCAGGACCGGCCCGACTTCGCGCGGCATCTCGAGGAGGGCGAAGCCGTTGAGCTCGCCGGCGAAGAGGCGGACGACGCCGTAGGCGAGCCCGAGGTGCCAGACGACCCCGCCGAGCGCGGACCGTTCCTCCTCTTCTTCGTCTCCGCCGTCGTCTGGCTCCTCGCGGCCTCGCCTTCGTGG
>JBJTAX010000155.1:0-3577 GCA_046091055.1 Verrucomicrobiota bacterium
GGCGTAGTCGTTGCGCAGGAGGTCGTTCCAGAAGGCCATCCAGTGGTCGGCGTAATCGACGTCGCGGGCGAGGAGCGCGCGCACCAGCCGCGCGCGCTTGTCAGGCCGGTCGTCGGCCGCGAAGGCCGCGGCCTCCTCGGCGGTGGGCCGGAGGCCGATGTGGTCGAGGTGCGCGCGACGCAGGAACGCGGCGTCGGAAGCCCGCGCCGGCGCGGGCGCGCCCTTGGCGGCGAGCCAGCCGTCGAGCAAGCGGTCGATCGGATGCGGGCGGCCGGCGCGGGGGGCGGGCAGCTCGGGCCGGCGCGGGCGCAGGGGCGCCTCATAGGCGGGTTGCTTGAAGGCGAAGCCTTCGGCCCAGGCGGCGCCCTGCGCCACCCAGTCGCGCAGGACGGCGACCTCGGCCGCGCTCACGCGGGGGCCTTTCGGCGGCATGCGCTCGTCGGGATCAGCGGTGGTCACTACCTCGAGCAACCTGCTGCGCTCGGCCGAACCAGGCACGAGCACGGCGCCGTTCTCACCGCCTTCGAGGAACGAGGCGCGCGTGTTCATCGAGAAGCCGCCCTTCTTCTTGTCGCCGGTGTGGCA
Source organism: Verrucomicrobiota bacterium (assembly GCA_046091055.1). Classification (GTDB taxonomy): domain Bacteria; phylum Verrucomicrobiota; class Verrucomicrobiia; order Opitutales; family UBA953; genus UBA953. The sequence goes on from JBJTAX010000155.1 coordinate 586, forward strand.
CTCGCCGCAATGCTTGCGGAGAACGGGCACGACCTCATGCGCGAAGTCCGTCGCGGCGGCCCCCGCGGCGAAGGCCAGGAGAAGGAGCGGGGACGCGCGGCGCATCAGGGCGGCGGGATCAGGGCACGAACACCACCGCGGCGGCGGCCGGGGCTTCGACCGCCTGCCTGGTGTCGGTGAGCTTGCCGTCGCGGCCGATCTTGTAGGCGTTGAGCGTGCCGGATTTCTGGCCGGCGCAGACGAGCCAGCGGCCGTCGGCGCTCAGGCCGAAGCCGCGCGGCGTGGCGGGCGTGCCGAGCACGTGCTGGAGGAGCGCGAGCTTGCCGTCCGCGGCGATCGAATAGACGGCGAGAGAGTCATGGCCGCGGTTGGAGACGTAGAGCGTCTTGCCGTCGGGACGGACGAAGATCTCCGCGGTGGAAGCGCCCTTGGCGTCCGCGCCGGCGGGCAGGGTCGGGAGGCTCTGGAGCTGCTTCAGTCCGCCGTTGCGCTCGACGGAGAAGGCGACTACGTCGAGGCCCATCTCGGTGTTCACGTAGGCGAACTTGCCGTTGGGATGGAAGGCGAGGTGTCGCGGGCCTTCGCCGGCGGTGACGCGGCCGGACTTCGGCTTGTTCGCGGCGAGCAGGCCCTTCTCCGCGTCGAACTTGTAGATGAAGATGTCGTCCGTGCCGAGGTCGGCGACGTAGACGCGGCCGCTACGCGGATGGAAGTAGACGCCGTGCGCGTGCGGCCCGGCCTGGCGGCCGGTGTTCGGCCCGGAGCCGACGTGCTGGAGCGAGGACGATGCAGGCGCGAGCGAGCCGTCGGTCTTGATGGGCAGCGCGGTCGTGGAGCCCGAGCCGTAGTTCACGACGACCAGGTTGCGGCCGGCCCCGTCGACGGCGAGATGCGTCGGCCCCTTGCCCTTGGAGGCTTCGGTGCCGAGCAGGCGGAGTTTCTCGCCTTCGACGACGTAAGCGGCGACGGCGCCTTCCGCGGCCTCGGCGGTGGCATAGAGGAACCTGGCGTCCGGGCTGAGGGCGACGTACGAAGCAGACTTGGCTTCGGCGGCGACGGTCGGCGCCGAGATCTTGCCGGTCTTGCCGTCGAGCACGCAGCGCAGCACGCCCTGGGCCTTCGGGCCGGAGGTGCCGACATAGAAGACATACTGCGCGGGCGCCGGCTTGGCCTTGCCCTTGGCGGCGGCCTTGGGCGCGGCCTGCGGAGCGGGCGCGGAGACATAGGCGGACTGGCAGCCGACGAGCAGGGCGGCGAAGGCGGCGAGGAGGAAGCGGGCGGTGTTCATAGGTTTGAAATCGGGAAGGCGATCAGCGGCCGTCCCACCAGCCGTCGAGGAGCGCGGTGAGGCGCTTGACGTCTTCGGGGCGGGCGGCGGCGAGGTCGGTCCGCTCGTGCGGATCGGCCTTCAGGTCGAACAGGCGGGGAGGCTCGGTCGCGTCATACGACCCGGACTGGGTGGTGCCGGTCCTGAGCCCGCTGGAGACGATGAGCTTGAGGTCGCCGGCGACGAGCCAGCGGTAACGCAGGCTGGCCGCGGGACGCGCGAGGTCGAGGATGTCGTGGGTCGAGTTCTGTCCGGCGACGAACGGGCGCGCCTTCAGCGCGGCGTCGTCGAGCAGGTCGATCCCGTCGCCGCCGGCGGGCACGGGCGCCCGGGCCAGCCTCAGGAGCGTCGGCATGATGTCCACCGCGCTCGCGGGTTCGGCCATCACGGCCGACCTGATGCCCCCTCCCGGCCAGCTCACCATGATCGGCGTGCGCACGCCGCCGTCGAACGGCGACTGCTTGGAGCGTTCGAAGTCGACCACGGGTTTGTCCGTCCGCGGGATCCAGCCGTTGTCGGCGAGGTAGAGGATGATCGTGTCACGGGTGAGGCCTTCCTTCTCGAGATGCGCGCGGATCTCGCCGATGGTCTCGTCGAACCACTCCACCATCGCGTGGTATTTGGCGGCCTGCGGGGTCGGGGACTTGTCACGATACTTGGCGAGCAGCCGCTCGGGGGGCGTGTGCGGGTCATGCGGCATCATCGGCGCGTACCAGGCGAAGAACGGCTTTCCGTCCTTCTTGGCGCGGCTGATGAAGTCGGTCAGCGGCGCGAGCGTCTTACGGCCGATATCGAGGCCGTCGTCGCCATGGCGGCCGCCCTTGGTCATGCCTTCGGTGAAGCCGCCGTTCTGATAAGGGCCCATCCACCACTTACCCGTCTGCAGGCTGACGTAACCCTGCTCGCCGAGCAGGCGGGGCAGGATCGGCGATTCCTGGAAGCGCTTGATCATCTGCGCGCGACCCGCGAGGAAGGCGGCGCTCTTCTGTTTCGCGGCGGCGGCCTTGGCCGCCCCCTTGGCGCCTGCCGGCACGCCGGCGGGGATGAACGGGTCGTTGCCGGTCAGTCCGTGGCGGTGCACATGCCGTCCGGTGAGCATCGAGGCCAGGCTCGGACCGCACAACGAATTCGTGACGTAACCACGGGGGAAGACCCGCGATTCCGCCGCGAGCTTGTCGAGATGGGGCGTGCTGACCGCCTGGGACCCCATGAACCCGTAGTCGAACCATGCATGGTCGTCGGAGACGATCATCAGGATGTTCGGACGATCGGCGGCGAGGGCGACGCACAAGCCGGCCAACCAGGCCAAGCCAAGGGATAAGAAGCGGGGCATATTCCATAGACTCCCGAAACCCTCGTCCGTTCCCACCCTAAAAAGCCTTTAATTTCAGTCGTACCCCCCTTTTTGACGAAACGGACCAGGCCGGCATAATCCGTCGTCCGACTGGCCGGCCCGCCCGACGGCGGGCCAGGCCAGCCACCCCTTTAAAAAATATAATACGATTTTATTCCTTTCATCATGAGATACTTACGAAAACACGTCGGCCGAACCCCCCTTTTTTGAGCCCTATCTATATAAGCCCCTTTTTCTTTCTCCATATGATCAACCGACTCCCCGCCCGACCCGCCACGTCCGCCGCCAGCGAATTCCGCCCGGCCTCCCTC
>JBJTAX010000156.1:0-7984 GCA_046091055.1 Verrucomicrobiota bacterium
GCCTATGGCCTCAGCCGCTGGCTGGGCCGACCGCTCGCCGTGCGCCTCGCCGGCGCCGACGCGCTGGAGTCCGGCGAGAAACTCTTCGCGGACGGCGGCGCGTGGCTGGTTGCGGGTTCGCGCTGCGTCCCGATCCTCCCCGAAGCGATCGCATGCCTCGCCGGCCTGCACCGCATGCCCTTCCTGACGTTCCTGCTCGCGCTGCTGTGCGGCGGCGTGCCGACGGGCTTCCTGTTCGCGGCCATCGGCGCGCTCGGCCAGACCGAGCCCGCGTGGGCGCTGGCGCTCAGCGTGGTCCTGCCGGCGCTGCTCTGGCTGCTCGCCCGCCGCTGGCTGCGCCGCTGATCAGCGGAGTTCCTTGATCCGGACGTCGCGGTACCAGACGCGCTTGGCCTCGTCCTGGAAGCCGACGTGGCCTTCGGCCGGGCGGTCCTTCATCGGGGAAGCGGCGAGGTCGAGCACGATGGTGCGTTCGCCGTTGAAGTCGACGGTGAGGCGGCGGTCCTTCAGCGTGAGCGTGTAGCGGTTCCATTCGCCGGCGGGCTTCACCATGTTCTTGGCCGCGCCCATCGCGCGGATGATGCCGCCGCAGTCATGATGGCCGGGCTTGGCGAGGCCGTGCGTGTCGAGGATCTGGAGCTCGATGCCCTGCGCGACGGGATCGAGCGGATCGGCGACGCAGAAGAAGACCCCGGAGTTGCCGGTGGGCTCGAACTTGAATTCGAGGTCGAGGACGAAGTCGCGGTACTTGCGCTCGGTGAAGATATAGGCGTCGAAACGCTTCCAGCCGGTCTCGCCGGGCCGCGGCTTCAGCGTGACGGTGCCGTCGGCGTCGTAGACCCAGTTGCCTTTGGTCTGCCAACCGGCGAGGTCCCGGCCGTTGAATAGCGACACGAAGCCCGGGGCGTCCGCCGCGGGGTGCGGCACGGGCGCGGCGGCGGGGCTAACGGGATAGGGCTCGGACGCCGCGAACAGGGCGAGGGGCAGGAGGCAGGCCAGCAGGGGTAGGCGGGGCATGCCTTCCGAGGTAGCCATCCGCCGCCGGAGGTCGAGCCGCATATCGGCGTGGACGGCGGCCCCGTTGTCTTAATAAAGATAAGACATGGGCCGTCCCTCCCTGCTCGCCGTCCTCACCTGCCTCCTCGCCGCCGCCCACGCCGCGCCGCCGCCGAACATCGTCGCCGAAGGCGTGCCCGCCGTGCCCGCGGAGCTGACCGCCGAACTGGCGCCTTACCTGGCCCTCGGCGGGGCGGGGTTCCGCGGCTGGCACGCGACGCGGCGAGAGGCGATCGTGACCACGCGCGTCGGCGACGCCTCGCACCTCCACCTGATGGCCGCGCCGTTGGCGAAGCGCACGCCCCTGACCGGCGGCGCCGAGCCGGTGAAGAGCGGCCGCATGCAGCCGGGCGGAAGCCTCCTGCTGTACGCCGCCGACGTCGGCGGCGACGAGGACTACCAGCTATACCTCAAGGAGCTCGCCGACCCGGAGGCGCCTCCGGTCCGGCTGACCGACGGCAAGTCGCGCAACGTCGACGCCTGCTGGTCGCGCGACGGACGACGCATCGCCTACGCGACGAACCGACGGAACGGCAAGGACGGCGACATCGTGGTCAAGGATGCGCAGGCGCCGTTCGCCGAACGCGTCGTGCACACCGGCACGTCGGCGGGCTGGGGGCCGGTCCAGTGGTCGCCCGACGGCGCGACGCTCCTCCTCCGCCAGTCGATGGGCCAGGAGCAGTCCCACCTGTGGACGATGGACGTCGCCACGACGAAGAAGACCCAGATCACGCCGAAGGGCGTGCGGTGCTACTTCACCCAGGCGGCCTTCGCGGAGGGCGGCAAGGCGGTCTACGCCCTGGCCAACTTCGAATCCGACTTCCTCTGCCCGACCCGCGTAGACGTCGCCGCCGCCACGCTCAGCAAGCTCGCCGGCGGCCCCACCTGGGACGGCGAGGAGCTCGTCGTCTCGGAAGACGGCACGCGGCTCGCGGTGGCCTTCAACGTCGAGGGCTTCTCCGAACTACGCTGCTGGGACCTGACGAAGGGCGCCCTGCTGCCCGCGCCCAAGCTCAAGGCCGGCGTGCTGAGCAACCTGCTGTTCCGCCCCGGCAGCCACGAGGTCGGCTTCTCCCTCAACAGCGAGGATTCGGCGAGCGACGCGTGGTCGGTCGACCTCGACACCGGCGCGGTGACCCGCTGGACGGACCGCACCACGAAGCCGAAGAAGGAAATCCCCGTCCCAGGCCCGGTAATCGCGCGCGTGACGAGTTTCGACGGCCTGAGCATCCCTTCGCTGGTGTACCACCCCGATCCGGCCAGGTTCCCGGGCAAGCGACCCGCCCTCATGATCTTCCACGGCGGCCCCGAAGGCCAGTCGCGGCCGGGCTACCGCGGCAGCTTCCACTATTACCTCAACGAACTCGGCGTGGCGCTGATCTACCCGAACGTACGCGGCTCGACGGGCTACGGGCGGAAATACCTCTCCCTGGACGACGGCCTGAGGCGGGAAGACGCGCTCAAGGACGTCGCCGCGGTCCTCGACTGGGTGGCCGGATCGGACCGACTCGACGCCACGCGCGTGGCGGCCTACGGCGGAAGCTACGGCGGATTCCTGAGCCTCGCCTGCCTGGCCAACTACCCGGACCGCTTCCGTTGCGGCGTCGACAACGTCGGCATCGCCAACTTCGCGACCTTCCTCCGGGACACCTCGGACTACCGGCGCGGCGCCCGGCGCCTGGAATACGGCGACGAGCGTAAGCCGGAGGTGAAGGCCTTCCTCGACCGGATCTCGCCCGCCAACCAGGCCGACCGCATCCGCGACCCGCTGCTCGTCGTCCAAGGACGCAACGACCCCCGCGTGCCCTTCACCGAGGCCGAACGGATGCGCGACGCGGTCAAGGACCACGGCGGCACGGTCTGGTACGTGCTGGCCAAGGACGAGGGACATGGCTTCGTGAAGAAGTCCAACGCCGACTACCAGTTCGCCGCCACGATCCTGTTCCTCCGGACCCACCTATTGGACTGAGCGACACCGTAAACGATTACAAATGACGGCGGCCCATGAGTGTTTCGCCTCGCCCGGCGGCCGATGATCGACATATGTCGACCCATGGCCGTCTCGGCGGCCACACCCCACCCTACCCCATGAACTGCGTGAAAAAACTCACGGCAGCCTCGCTGCCGTTCCTCCCCGTCCTCGCCCGCGCCGGCGAGGCGGACCTCCGAATCCCCGACCTCGGGCAGACCACGTTCCTCGGCGGCGCGCTGAGCGGCCATCAGATCCTCTGGCTCGGCCTGGCGGTCTGCGCCTTGGCGACCGCCTACGGCTGGCGGCAGTACGCCCAGACGCGCGCCCTGCCCGTGCACCGGTCCATGGCGGCCGTGTCCGAGATCATCTGGGGCACGTGCAAGACGTACCTCTGGCAGCAGGGCAAGTTCCTCGCCGGCCTGTGGGTGCTGATCGCGGCATGCATGACGTATTACTTCGCGGGCCTCGAACACAAGGGCTTCGCCGACGTGGCCGTCATCCTCGCGGCCTCGGTGCTCGGCATCCTCGGCAGCTACGGCGTCGCCTGGTTCGGCATCCGCATCAACACCGTCGCCAACTCGCGCGCGGCCTTCTCGGCGCTGCGCGGCAACCCGCTCGCCACCCTGCTCATCCCCCTCCAGTCCGGCATGAGCGTCGGGCTGCTGCTCGTCGCCATCGAACTCTTCTTCATGATCGCGATCCTGCTGTTCCTGCCGAAGGAACTGGCCGGGCCCTGCTTCATCGGCTTCGCCATCGGCGAATCGCTCGGCGCGTCCGCCCTGCGCATCTGCGGCGGGATCTTCACCAAGATCGCCGACATCGGGGCGGACCTGATGAAGATCGTGTTCAAGCTGCCCGAGGACGACCCCCGCAACCCGGGCGTCATCGCCGACTGCACCGGCGACAACGCGGGCGACTCCGTCGGGCCGACCGCGGACGGCTTCGAGACCTATGGCGTGACCGGCGTGGCGCTGATCGCGTTCCTCGCCCTGGCGCTCGCGGCCAAGCCCGCCCTCTGCGCGACGCTCATCGTGTGGCTCTTCGCGATGCGCATCCTGATGGTGGTCACCTCGCTCCTCAGCTACTGGCTCAACGACGCCGTCAGCCGGGCCGTCTGGGGCGACGCGAAGGACTTCAACCTCGAGCAGCCCCTGACGAACCTCGTCTGGATCAGCTCGCTGGTCTCGATCGCCGTCACCTACCTCGCCAGCTGGTTCCTGCTCGCCCCGCTGGGCGGCGGATTATGGTGGGCCCTCTCCACGATCATCTCGCTCGGCACGGTCGCCGGGGCGCTGATCCCCGAATTCACCAAGGTGTTCACCTCGACCGAGAGCCGTCACGTCAAGGAAGTGGTCACCTCGTCCGAACAAGGCGGCCCCTCCCTCAACATCCTCTCCGGGCTCGTGGCGGGCAACTTCTCCGCCTTCTGGACGGGGCTGTGCATCCTAGGGCTGATGCTCGGCGCCACCCTGCTCTCCGCCCACCCCGCGGTCGCGGCGCTGATGCCCGCGCAGTTCGGCTTCGCGGCCCCGATCTTCGCCTTCGGGCTCGTCGCCTTCGGCTTCCTGGGCATGGGCCCGGTCACCATCGCGGTCGATTCCTTCGGCCCGGTGACCGACAACGCCCAGTCCGTCTATGAGCTCTCGCAGATCGAGAAGCAGCCCGGCGTCACCGCCGAGCTCGAACGCGACTTCGGCTTCCGTCCCGACTTCGAAGGCGCCAAGCACCAGCTCGAGAAAGGCGACGGCGCGGGCAACACCTTCAAGGCCACGGCCAAGCCGGTGCTGATCGGCACGGCGGTCGTCGGCGCGACGACGATGGTCTTCGGCATCATCATGATGCTGCAGGACCACTTCCAGCGGCTCGACGCGAAGTTCAACGTCCTCGAGAAGCTCTCGCTCGTGCACCCGGAGGCCCTGATGGGCCTGCTGATGGGCGGGGCGGTCATCTATTGGTTCACCGGCGCCTCCACCCAGGCGGTCGTCACCGGCGCCTACCGCGCGGTGGTCTACATCAAGGACAACATGCGGCTCGACGCGGGCACGGCCGCCGCGGATTCGTCCAAGGAAGTGGTCCGCATCTGCACGCAGTACGCGCAGAAGGGGATGATCAACATCTTCGTCGTGATCTTCTGCCTCTCGCTGTCCCTCGCGCTCTTCGACCCGTTCTTCTTCATCGGCTACCTGGTCGGCATGGCTTTCTTCGGGCTGTTCCAGGCGATCTTCATGGCCAACGCCGGCGGCGCCTGGGACAACGCCAAGAAGATCGTCGAGGTGGACCTGAAGGCGAAGGGCACCGAGCTGCACGCGGCCACGGTCGTGGGCGACACGGTCGGCGACCCCTTCAAGGACACGTCCTCGGTCTCGCTCAATCCGGTCATCAAGTTCACGACGCTCTTCGGCCTGCTCGCCGTCGAGATCGCCGTGAAGATGGCGGCCGGCCCGAAGCTGCTCCTGGGCTCGGCGATCTTCCTCGTCGCGCTTGTCTTCGTCTACCGCAGCTTCTACGGGATGCGCATCCCGGTGGCGGCCAAGGCCCGCTGACCCGGACGACCCCGTCGCCTGAGGGCTCCCCGACCGGGGAGCCCTTCTTTTTGGCCGTTAACCGCCGGATCATTATTTTGCGGGCTATGACGGGCGAGCCGCTGGACAACCCGGCGAGCCTGGGCATACTGAGGGACTCGAACAGTTCTCCGCCCACCCCGGCGCCCCTGTCCGAAACTCCATTCCACCGATCACGCTTCCCGCCGCGCGCCGTCTTCCCACGGACCGCACGGCAGGGACACCCTCTCTTCCTTTTTTCCAAACCCCTCATGAAACGCCGCTCCGCCGCTCCCTCTCGTCCGCGTCCCCTCCTCCGCCGCCGCTTCGACACCGCTCTTCAGCCCGCCGAAGTCCGCGCCCGCCTCGAATCCCTGGCCTGCGCCAGCACGGTCCTGCCCACGCTCTTCGTCCTGCCCTCCGTCGTCGAGTCCGTCCGCCTCAGCGGACCGGAGCTGCATGGCGACATCCACGTCCGCCTGGCCGGCTGCCAGGCGGCCCTCGCCGCTTTCACCGGCAGCCCCAATGAAGTCACCATCGACTTCCGCGCGGCGGACAAGGCGGTCGTCCAGGCGCTCGTCGCCGGCCTCGGCGCCGAGCTGCGCGAGACCAAGGTGCGCCGGCCGAAACAGGAGGTCCAAGGCCACTTCGTGACCGGTCATCAGCCGAACGTCGGCCACGTCCTCGCCTGGGCCGCGCGCATGCCCAGCATGGCCGACCACGTCATCCTCGAGTCGGCCGTCGACGCCGGCTTCGCCTGCGAGTTCGACTGCTTCGAGCACATCCACGCCGCCATGCGCGCGCTGGACTTCATGCGCATGGTCCGGATGGAAGGCGGCATCGGCAGCGCCTGCGACGGCGACGAGATCCCGCCGCACCTCCGCCATCCGACCCGCCAGGGGCTCACCGGCAAGGCGGCCATGGTCGTGACCCACGCCGGCCATAAGGTCACCCTCAGCGCGACGATCGACTCCAAGCCGAATCCCGCCGGCGCGCGCCTGCGTATCCACTACGGATGGTCCTCCCACCTGCAGCGTTACCTCGTGGGCTGGGTCAGCGACCTCGCGCCGAAGCCTCAGTGACCTTCTGTCCGCTGGATCTTCTCGCCCCAGGCGAAGAGGATCATCGAGGCGAGGAACACCCCGTGGATGATGGCCTGCCAGAGCACGGCCTTCTCGGCGTTGGCGGAGATCATCGTGCCTTCGACGACGGTCTCCGTGATCGCGATGAAGCTCTTGAGCAGATGGATGGCCGAGATGCTGGCCAGGCTGCCGGCGAGCTTCACCTTGAGGGTGTTGGCGTTGATGTGGTCGAGCCAGTCGGGGCGGTCGCCGTTGTCGCCGAAGTCGATGCGCGAGACGAAGGTCACGTAGCCGCCGACGACGACCATGTTGACCAGGTTGGCCACCATCGAGATGTCCACCAGCGAAAGGATGCCGACCATGATGGAGCTCTCGGAGGCGGCGGAGAAGCCGGTGAGCAGGTGCAGGAGTTCCTGCACGCTCTTCCAGGCGTAAGCGACGGCGGCGACGATCAGAGCGACGTAGATCGGGGCCTGCACCCAGCGGCTGGCGAAGATGAAATACTCGAGGGTGTTCTCGAACTTCTTGGCGAGGGACTGCTTTTCGGTGGCCATGCCCGGAGACTTACCGAATCCCGAGCACCGTCAAGCCGACGAGAGGCCAGGCGGATAGTAGAAAGAAACAGTTGAATGATGGAGGATGGGTATCTTCCTCCGGCCAACTGGCCAACCGTTCAACTCGTCCGCCCTCAGACTCCCGCGCTCGCCGCGGCGTCGCCGAGCGGGCTGGCGTTCGGCTCGCGCAGGTAGGCGTCGGCCTTGGCGGAGACGATCACGCCGTAGTTGATCGTGCCGAGCCAGCCGGACATGATGATGCCGACGCTGCCGGCATGGTAGAAGCCGCCGACCTGCTCCGGCAGGGCCATCGAGACCTTGAGGCCTTCGAACTTGGTGCCGAACGAAGTGCCGCCGACGTGACGGACGTAGCGGTTGACGGTGCGCGGGGTCGCGGCCTCGGCGTGGTCGACCTTCGAGCGGATGTCGGGGATGAACTTCTCGAGTCCCTTGAAGGACTCCTCGATGACGCGCGCCTTGTTGGCGGCGTAGTCCGCGTCGGAGAGGTGCGCCCAGTCGTCCCACTTCTGGTTGACGGAGGTGACGATCGCGTAGCGCGGGGTCTTGGTATGCGGACGGGTGTCCGGGTAGTAGACCGAGTAGGTGCGCGACGTGGTGTGGAAGTCGACGAGCTCCTGGCTGGAGAACGGCCTGGCCTCGGAGGTGAACACGAGGTCGCCGATGTGCGGGATGGTCTCGCCTTCGCGCACGCCCATGTAGACCTGGCAGGACGAGGTGTTCACGCGGACCTTGCGGGCTTCCTCGAGGAACGGCGCCGCG
>JBJTAX010000157.1:0-4561 GCA_046091055.1 Verrucomicrobiota bacterium
CGTGGCTGGTGCCCATTGGAAAAGGTTTTAAACAAGAACGCCGCCGAGCCAGGCGGCCGGGCGGCGTCCTTTCGGCTGTTCCGCCCCGGCGCTCAGCGCAGGTTGGAGGTGATCTTGGAGACGAGCTGCTGGCTTTCCGGCAGGTTGCCGAAGGCGCCGTACTTGATGCGGACCTGGGTGAAGGCGACCTTGGTCAGCTCGTCTTCGGCTTTCTCGATGGTGATCTTGATCTCGAGGTCGCCGATGGTGCGCGCGAAGACCACGACGCTGAGCAGCTCCTTGTTGGCGCCACGTTCGTCGGTCTCGCCGGTGCGGAGGGTGCCGGGCATCGCGTCGATGGTCCGCTTGACGGCGTTGAAGACCGCCTCGGGCTCGGAGGTGTAGCGGGTCGTCAGGACGCCCGTGACGTTGGAGAAGGAGGCTTCGCGGTTCTGGGCGTTGTCCACGCCGATCTTGGTGGCGCAACCGGCGAGCAGGAGGGTGGCGAGGAGTGCGAGGGCGGTTTTCATGGGCGAGAGGCGTTGAGGATGCCGAAAGTCAAAGCACAGCCGTCGGGCCTTGGCAAACAGTTTCGCCCCCCCCCGCGCGGAGCGGGGTCGCGGCCCATGGTTGTATTCAGAATGTAAGTACAGAGGGTCGCGCCGGCCCGCCGGCGGCCCTGGCGGAGCCCGACGGGTAGGGTGATCCGAACAAGGGGTTGTGCTTAGATTTAATCATTTTTACTTCAAACTAATGTTAATAAATTAGTTACAAACAATAAAGACGGACTTCAATCATTTAATGACCCTGGCGCGGCTGTGAACAAGAAAAAGGCCGATCAGGGGCTAAATTCTTGACCAGTGGGGTATCGTGGCGAAAAGTGGGTCATCCGGGGGCAACTCCCCGTTCGCTATGTCCATTGGCTCCAACCACGGTCTCTTCACCGGCATCCATCGCGGAAAGCTGGATGAGAAGAACCGCGTGACCATTCCGGCGGCCTGGCGCTTCGACGCCGAGACCACGTTCCTCGCCATGTTCCATCCGGCGCTCGGCTCGGTCGTCGTGTTCCCGCCGTCCATGGCGGAACGCATCGCCGCCGCCGCCACGCAGGTCACCGTGAGCGATCCCGTGAAGATGGACGCGCTCACGCTGCTCGGCGCGAACAGCATCCAGGTCACGTGCGACAAGGCCGGCCGCATCACGCTCAACGAGCATGTCGTCAAGGAAGCGCGCCTCGAGCACGAGGTGATCTTCCGCGGCGGCTTCACCACGTTCCATCTCTCCTCGCCGACGCCGCCCAAGGCCGACCGCGATTCCGACGCCGCCCTAGCCACCCTCCGCGCCCTGCGCGAACTGGGCCTCTGATGCGTATCCGGAAGTTACTTACACTGCTCACACCTTATTCACAGGCCGCCGCATGACCAGCCACGTCCCAGTCCTGCTCGAGGAGTGCCTGACGCTCCTCGCCCCGCGGGGCGGGCGCGCCTACCTGGACTGCACGTTCGGCGGCGGCGGCCACGCGGCGGCGATTCTGGCGCGCGCGCCGGGCTGCTCGCTGGACGTGATGGACCGTGCCCCCGCCGCCGCCGGCCGCGCGGCCGCGCTGCTCGCCGCGCATCCGGAGCGGCTGCGCTTCCACGCCGAGAACTTCCGCCACCTCGACCGCGTCCCGGGACGCTTCGACGGCGTCCTGATGGACATCGGGGTGTCCTCGTACCAGCTCGACGTCCCGGAACGCGGTTTCTCCTTCCGTCACGACGCCCCGAACGACATGCGCATGGACACGCGCGCGGGACGCACGGCCGCCGAGTTCCTCGAACGCGCCGAGCGCGGCGAGCTCGAGCGCGCGGTCCGCGACTACGGCGAGGAGCCCAGCTGGTTCCGCGTGGTCACCGCGATCCTCGCCGCCCGCGGCACGGGCCGCCTCGCCCGCACCGCCTCGTTCGCCGAACTGGTCGCCGAGGCCGCGCCGCCGGCGACCGGTCCCCGCGGGCCGCACCCGGCCACCCGGACCTTCCCCGCCGGCCGCCACGCGGTCAACGCCGAGCCCGGCGCCCACGCCGACGCGCTGCCCCTGGCCTTCGCCAAGCTCACCGCCGGCGGCGTGCTCGCCGTCATCTCCTTCCATTCCCTGGAGGACCGCATGGTGAAGCGCTACATGAACGAGGTCGCCGGCCGCCCGGTCGACCGCGACGACGCGCGCTGCCAGGACGACCGCGTCAAGCAGGCCGACCTGCTCACGCGCAAGGCCGTCCAGCCCTCCGAGGCCGAACAGGCCCGCAACCCCCGCAGCCGCACGGCGCGGAGGCGCGCCGTGCGCCGCCTCGCCGCATGAGCCCCCGTTTCCTCACCTGGGTCTGCGGCATCGGCGCCGTCGGGGCCTTCGCGCTCGGCACGATCAACATCATGCGCCTGCGCGTGGAGGCCGACGCGATCGGCAGCCGCATCCAGCGCCTCGAGCGCGACATCGCTTTCTCCAAGAAGGAGCTCGACGGCGTCCGTCGCCAGCGCGACCAGGCCATCGACACCCTCCAGCTGCAGCAGCGCATCGGCGACGCCCTCAAGCCGCCGGCGCCCGAGCAGGTGGTGTGGGTCCGTTTCCATCCTTCGGCCGCATCCCAGGCCCCCCTGCTTTCCGCGAGCCCCCGGATGACGGCCCGCGAAATCGCCTTCCTGGAAACGGGAGGACGGGGAGGACCCGCCGCGCGATGAGTCTGCCTCAAGCCAGGCGAACGCGCTACCGTTTGCTGGCCTGGGTCGTCTCCTTCTGCTTCCTGGCCGTGGTCGCGCGGCTGGTCTGGCTCCACTGGATCGACGCCCCTCGTCTCCGCGCGGAGGCCCTGCAGGCCCGCCGGGTCCTCCAGGAGAAACCCTGCCGCCGCGGTGAGATCCGCGACGCCCAGGACAACCTCCTGGCCGTGTCGGAGGATGTCTGGGACATCGGGGTCGACCCCGACACGCTGCTGCCCGCCGACCGCGGCCGCTACGGCGAGGTCGCGGCCGTCCTGGGCCTCTCCCCGCCCAAGGTCCGCCAGGCTTTCGAGACCACGGTCCGCACCGACGCCGCCGGCGAGGAGCGCGTGATCCGCTGGTCCGTCCTGGCCCGCGAGGTCGGCGAGGACACCGTCAGGCGGATCAAGGCCCTCGGCATCAAGGCGCTGCGCGCGGAACTCAAGTATCGCCGCAGCTACCCGAAGGGGCAGCTCGCCGCGCACGTCCTCGGCTACGTCAACAAGGAAGGCGCGCCCGCCGCCGGGATCGAGAGCGTGATGAACCCGCTGCTCGTCGGCCAGAACGGCTGGATCGAGTCCGAACGCGACGGCCGGCACCGCGAGCTCGCGAGCATCCGCCTGCGCGAGGTCGCGCCCGTCGACGGCAGCACGGTCGTGCTGACCCTCAACAGCCTCATCCAGAAGACCTGCGAGGACGCGCTCGCCGCCGCGGCCGAGCGCTACCGGCCCAAGGGCGGCATCATCATCGTGAGCGAGCCGCGCACCGGGCGCATCCTCGGCCTGGCCAACTGGCCCACCTACGACCTCAACCGCTTCTTCGACCCCAAGGCCGCGCCGATGGACAGCCAGCGCAACCGCGCGGTCTCCGACGTCTACGAGCCGGGCTCGGTCTTCAAGATCGTCTCCGTGGCCGGCGCCCTCGAGGAGCGCCTCATCACGCCGAATTCGGTCTTCGACTGCGGCGCGACGTCGGTGCCCTACCGCGGCCGCATGGTCTCGATGCCCGCCGACTCGCACGCGATCGGCGCGGCCGACATCCGGCAGATCGTCCGCGAGTCCTCCAACCGCGGGACGGTGCAGGTCGGCATGCAGTACGCCGAGCGCTTCGGAGAAGAGCGCTTCTTCGGGCTCATCAAGTCCTTCGGCTTCGGCGCTCCCACCGGCCTGATCACCGGCGCCGAAGTGCCGGGCCTCCTGATCCCGCCGAAGCGCTGGGACGGGCTGACGATCTCGCGCGTCCCGATGGGCCATTCGGTCAGCGTCACCGCCATGCAGATGCACCTCGCGATGTCGGTCGTCGCGGCCGACGGCCTGCTGATGCAGCCGCAGCTCGTGCTGCGCGTCGAGGACCCCAAGACCAAGGCGACCGTGCTCGACTACGCCCCGCGCTCCCGCGGCCGCGCCGTCGGCGCCGCCACCGCCGCCCAGATGGCCGCGCTGCTCCGCGGCGTCTGCGGCAAGGGCGGCACCGCTCCCGCCGCCGACATCCCCGGCTACGAGGTCGCGGGCAAGACCGGCACGACGCAGAAGATCGTGAACGGACGCTATTCCACCGCCCATCACGTGGCTTCGTTCGCCGGTTTCTTCCCGGTCGGCGACCCGAAGCTGGCCATCACGGTCATCATCGACGAGCCCCAGGGCGAGGGCGTCGGCTACGGCGGGAAGGTCTCCGCCCCCATCTTCCGCGAGGTCGCCGAGAAGTGCATCCGCTGGCTCGACCTGCCGCCCGTCGCCATCCGTCCGCGCGGCCCCGTGGCCGACCTCGGCCGATGACGCCTCCGCCCGCGCCGCCGACCGCCGCCATGGAACGCCCGACCTTCAACGCGCTGCTGCAGGGCATCCCCGTGCTC
>JBJTAX010000158.1:0-5638 GCA_046091055.1 Verrucomicrobiota bacterium
ATCCTCGTACGCTCCGCCGGTGTCGAGGTCTTGGTCGCTCCGAAATCGGCCCTCTATCTCCGCGGCACCCACTTGGATTATTCCGATAAGATGATCGGCGGCGGCTTCAAGTTTTCCAACCCCAACGCCAAGGCTAGTTGTTCCTGCGGGGAGAGTTTCTCGCTCTGACCGAAGGTCAAGGCGAGGGACAGGGCTAGGGCTTGGGGCAGATTGATCGTCTCTAGTCCGCCGGAATCTCGTCCTTCACGCCGGCTTCGTAGCGTTCGCACCAGGCCTTGGACCAGGCGGCGAAGTCGCCCGCGGCGATGTGCGCGTGGGCCTGGGCCATGAGGTCCTGCAGGAAGTGGATGTTGTGCAGCGCGAGCAGGGTGCCGCCGAGCTGTTCGCCGGCGTGATGCAGGTGCCGCAGGTAGGCGCGCGAGAAGTGGCGGCAGGTGTAGTTGTCCATGCCTTCGACGAGCGGGCGGTGGTCTTCCTTGTAGCGGAGGTGCTTCACGCTGATCGGGCCGTCGGGCGTGAAGGCGCCGCCGTGGCGGCCGATGCGCGTGGGCATCGTGCAGTCGAACATGTCCGCGCCCAGCGCAACCATGCGGAGGAGCTGGGGCGGGGTGCCGACGCCCATGACGTAGCGGGGCTTGTTCTTCGGCAGCAGCGGGGCGACGAGGCCGACCTGGTGCAGCATGTGCTCCTCGGGCTCGCCGACGCTGACGCCGCCGATCGCGTGGCCGGGGAAATCGAGTCCGCCGAGTTCTTCGGCGCAACGGATGCGCAGGTCGTCGTAGACCGAGCCTTGGTTGATGCAGAAGAGGTGCCGTCCGGAGGCCAGGAAGCCCCGGTCCTTGGCCAGCTGGAGCATCTCCTTGGCCCAGCGGATGGAGCGGGTCACGGCGACCTCGCAGGAGGCGCGGTCGCACGGGTAGGGCGGGCATTCGTCGAGGACCATCGCGATGTCCGAGCCCAGCTTGTCCTGGATGTCGAAGCAGTCCTTCACGTCCAGGAACAGCTTGTCGCCGTCCAGGTGGGAGCTGAAATGGATGCCTTCGTCGGTGATCGTGCGGAGCTTCGCGAGCGAGAAGACCTGGAAGCCGCCGCTATCCGTCAGGATCGGCTTGTCCCAATGCATGAACTTGTGGAGGCCGCCGGCGGCGCGGACGATCTCGCGGCCGGGACGCAGGTTCAGGTGGTACGTGTTGCTGAGCAGGATCTGGGCGCCCGTCTCGGCGACCTGCTGGGGCGAGAGGCCTTTGACCGTGGCCTGGGTGCCCACCGGCATGAAGACCGGTGTGCGGACCTCGCCGTGCGGGGTCTTCAGGACGCCCAGGCGCGCCGCCGTCGTCGTATCGGTCTTGAGCAGTGTGAACACGGAGGAAAACTAGGGGGCAGGCTGGCACGCTGGCAAGGGGACAAGAAGAGGACAGATGGCAGATGACTGAATCGATTACAGAGGGCTGAGGCTCAATGGTCAGGAGGCGGATGGGTTAAGGAGGATGGGCCTTTCTGCGCCCGCTTCCTTGTCAGCCCAGTTCTCCTCTCTGTCATCCGCCATCTGTCATCGACTCAGCCATCTAATCGCTGTGCCTCACCGTGCGTTCCCATCAAACGTCAGCTTCATTCCCTTCGGGGCGTCGGCGCGGATCTTGCCGTGCTCGTAGACGCAGACGCCGTTGACGAAGGTACGCTCGATGCTGCTGCCGAAGGCGTGGCCTTCGAAGGGCGACCAGCCGCACTGGTAGAGCAGTCCGGATTTGGTCACGGGCTGGGGCTTCGCGGGATCGACGACCACGAGGTCGGCCCAGTGGCCTTCGCGGATGAAGCCGCGGTTCTCGACGCCGAAGATGATCGCCGGCGCATGGCAGGAGCGCTGGATGGCCGTCTCGAGCGAGAACGCGCCCTGGCGGACGAGGTCCATCAGGATGAGCAGCGAATGCTGGATGAGCGGCAGACCGGACGGGGCCTTGAAGTAAGCCTGCGATTTTTCTTCCCAGGTGTGGGGCGCATGGTCGGTCGCGATGACGTCGATGACCCCTGAAGCCACGGCGGCCCGCACGGCGTCGCGGTCGGCGGCGGTCTTGATGGCGGGGTTGCATTTGATCTGGTGGCCGAGGCGCGCGTAGTCGGCGTCGGAGAACCAGAGGTGGTGCACGCAGGCTTCGGCGGTCAGGCGCTTGCCCTTGAGCGGCGCGGCGCCGAAGAGCGAGAGCTCTTTGGCGGTGGTGATGTGCAGGATGTGCAGGCGCGCGTCATGACGACGGGCGAGCTCGGCCGCCATCGAGGACGAGGCGTAGCAGGCTTCGACGTCGCGCAGGCGCGGGTGTTCGGCGGCGGGGACGTCTTCGCCCCACCGGGCCTTGGCGGCGGCCTCGGCGGCCTTGATGCGCGGGGGGTCCTCGCAGTGCGTCAGGATGATGGTGGGGGAATGGCGGAAGATGCCCTCGAGGGTGGCGACCTGGTCGACGAGCATGTCGCCGGTGGAGGAGCCCATGAAGACCTTCACGCCGCAGACGTTGCGCGGGTCGATGCCCTTGATGGCTTCGACGTTGGAGTTGGTGGCGCCGAAGAAGAAGGAGTAGTTGGCGACCGAGGTGGCCGCACCGATCGCGTATTTCTTCTCGAGTTCCTCGTGCGTGACCGCCGGAGGATTCGTGTTCGGCATCTCCATGAACGAAGTCACGCCGCCGGCCACGGCCGCGCGGGCTTCGCTGGCGATGCAGGCCTTGTGGGTCAGACCGGGTTCGCGGAAGTGCACCTGGTCGTCGATCAGGCCCGGGACGAGGAGCTTGCCCGTCAGGTCGTATTCCTGATCGGCTTTGGTTCCCCGGGGGACGGCGCCGATCCGCTCGATGCGTCCGTCATGGATGAGGACGTCGGCGTGGAAGCGACGGCCTTCGTTGACGATCTCGGCGTTGCGGAGGACGACGGTTTTCATGCCCCTTCCACTCAGACCTCCTGCCGGCCGACTGCAAACGGGAAAACGACGCCTTCAGCCCGAGACCTTCACCATGTCCGGCAGATCCGCCTTCTTGATGCCTTCCGGGTTGATGTTCACGGCCGAGACGCGGAACTGGGCCCCTTGCCTGTGGTTGAACTTCAGGATGAAATTGGTCACGAGCATCTTCTCTTCGGGATAGAGCTCGGCTTTTCGGGCCACCATGGTGGCGACGAGTTCGTCGACCTGCTCGGCGGTCGCTCCCGGAAGGGAGGCCAGCCGGGTCTTGGCCTCGGCGAGCTTGGCTTCGCCTTCGATGGCCGCGTTCCAGATGAGGATCGCGACGTTCATGGCGCCTTTGGCCGCGGTGTGGTTGCCGCCGGCCTGCTGCATGATCGGCTGGGCGAAAGCGATCAGCTTGTCGGGGAGGTTCGGTACGCGCGGGGTAGGGTCGACCGGGGCGGGCTCTCGACGCGTGAAGTCGCGCTTGATGTCGCGGGGCTTGTTGTTGCCGAAGGCACCGGTGGTCCGGCGACGTGAATGGGGGGAGGCCATCGAGTGGAGGGTGTCCACCAAGGGAAGCCCGTGGGCTGTCCTCGGCAAGCCCTTTCCCCGGGGCGTCCCTTGACACCCCGCCCAGGGTCCGCCAGCCTGCCTTGCACCGCCCCCTCCCGTGTCCGATTACAGCGACGTCATCCGCGCCCACCGCCGCGACCATCTCGCGAAACCGAACTCTCTTCCCCGCGGAGTGCATCGTTACTTCGAGAGCACGCTGCTGCCGCTTCCGGTCGAGAAGGTCTTCGACTTCTTCTCCAAGGCGGAGAACCTCCAGGCGATCACGCCTCCCGAGCTGAGTTTCCGGATCAAGACGCCGTTGCCGATCGTCATGAAGCAGGGCACGCTCATCGACTATGGCCTCTCGCTCAACGGCGTCCCCTTCGGCTGGCGCACGCGCATCACGCATTGGGAGCCGCCTTACGCCTTCGCCGATGAGCAGCTCAAAGGCCCTTACGCCGTCTGGTTCCACACGCACACTTTCGCAGACGAGGGCGGGAAGACGCGCATGGACGACGAGGTGCTCTACAAACTGCCGCTCTGGCCCTTCGGCGAGGTCGCCTATCCGTTCGTGAAGAAGAAGGTCGAGGGCATCTTCCGCTATCGCCGCGCGAAGATCCGCGAGATCCTGGGTTGCTAGTCTTACTTGGGCTAGGGACAGGGCTTGGGCTAGCCGAACATGGTTACGAGACCCGCTTACTATTCCTAGTCCTGTCCCTGGCCCCAGCCCTAGCCCCTCCCGCTCACTTCTTCGTCGGCTTCTTCTCGTCGGGGATAGGGAAGACGCAGATCTGCAGGTTCGCGACGTGGTCGAAGGCGTGCGGGTCGGCATGTCGTCCCGCCCAGGCGATGCCGCGGAAGAGCAGGAGTTTCACGTCCGGTCGGCTGAAGTTCACGTAGGTGTGGCCGGGGATGAAGACGAAGGCGCGCTGGGCGCCGGATTTATCGTAGGTCCAGATCTGCGTCTGCGCTTCGAAGCCGTCGCCGGCCTTCTTCGGCGTCGGCGCGGTCGCGAGCGCGTGGATGTCGGCGCGCAGGTCCATGTCGTAGTAGATCTCGTCCTTCATGCCGAAGTCCGCGACGCCTTTCGCGATGGCGTGGCCTTGGTCGACGAACTTGAGCTGCATGGGCCCCTCGCGCCACTTGGGCACCTTCTGGCGCCCGGAGCCGCCGACAAGATCCTTGTCGAAGTCGGCCGAGGCGTCGTTGCCGGCGACGGCGCCGGCGTGGATCACGACGAAGCCGCCGCCGCGGGCCGCGAACTTCGCGACGCGGGCGCGTTCGTCGGGCTTGAAGTCGCCGCCGCCCTGTCGGTGGATGACGAGCACGTCGGTCCGCGCGAGTTCTTCGTCGGAGGGGAAGGTCTGCACGCCCTTGGCGTCGGCGTCGCCGACGGAGACCTTCATACCGGCCTGCGTCAGCAGCGGCTGCCAGTCGCGAGCGAAGGCCGGGTGGTCATGGTCGCCGGGGCCATGGGTCTTCGGGCCGCAACGGAGGAAGACGCGGAGCGGGCCAGGGGCGTCGGCGGCGAAGACCGTGGCGAAGGCGAGCAGGGGCAGGAGAAGGCGGCGCATGGGGGGAGATTGAGTGCAAAGGTGCAAAAGTGCAAAGGTGCAAAAGTTGAGAAAGGGGCAGGGGTAGGGGTAGATGACTGAATCGATGACAGATGACAGAATCCCGTACCCGTTCCCGTGCCTGAACACCCGAACCTGATACCCGAGGGCCGAGACCTGAGACCTGAAAAATACCCCCGCCAATCCTCCGGTCTCCCTTTGAGTTCGGCCTTTGTCTCGGGGTAGGGCTGCGATCACTATCGCATCCGTTCGAGGCCGAGGCCGGGCAGTCATCGGCTCTTAGCCAGTCTTATTGAAGCCCTATATTTCTTGGCGAACGGACATGATGGCAATCATGTCCCTACCTCATGCATCGTCTCACCTTCGCACTTTTGCACCGGCGCCTAAGGCGCCGATTTGCACCTGTATCTTCCTGCCTGCGTCTCAGCCCAGCACGCCCGGCAACTGATCCAGCGACGTGATGAACGCGTCCGCGCCGGCTTTCACCTTGGCGCGGACGGCGTAGCGGCCGAAGCCGACGACCTTGTCGGCGTCGCCCTTGACCTCGAGGTCGCTGGCGCCGTCGCCGACCATGACGACCGTG
>JBJTAX010000159.1:0-3723 GCA_046091055.1 Verrucomicrobiota bacterium
CGCGCCGGCGTAGACCCCCGTCGCCTGATCTCGGCCGAAGCCTGGCGCGAGTCCTTCCGCCTTCTCGACGCCGAGATCGCCGCGGGGGAGCAAGCCCTCGCCGTTCTTCCTGCTCCGGCTGACGACCTTTCTCCGCGACGCCGCGGCCCGGCTGTCGCCGCGCGCATGAGGCTCTTGCTGACGACGGCCGCGGAACGCCTGGCCCTCGCGTGCGTGCTGGCGATGCTCGGAGCGGCCGCGACCGCGCTGTTCGTCTGGCGTTCGCTCTGATCAGGGCAGGAACCTGCGCGCGTCGAAGCCACGGGCGACCAGGGCGGCCCGCAAGTCCTCGACGGCGACCTTGTCGCCCGGCTTGACGCCGAAATCGCGGAACCAGCCGGCCCGCATCTCGACGGCGAAACGGGCCTGGTCGGACAGCGAGGAAGTGGTGTCGGTGTCGCCCGCCGTCATGGTCCGCACCTCGAGGATGACGCCGTCGCGGTCGACGAACGCGATGTCGAGGTCGAGCGGCGTGTCCTTCATCCAGAAACCCATGCGCGTCTCGGCGTCATACATGAACGCCATGCCTTCGGCTTCGTCCAAGCGGGCCACCCCCATGAGCCCGCGCGCTTTTTCCAGGTCGGAAGCGGCGACCCGCAGCCGCGCCAGGACGTCGCCCATGCGCACCGGAAAGCGCGTCTCGAGTCCGAGCTCACGCGTCGCGGCGGCCGGCGTCTGACGACTGTCGCAGGCGGTCAAGGCGAGGAGGCCGGCGAAAAGGATGGTCCGGAACATGACCCGAGTGTTCCTGCGGTTGCTTCGGAGGCAAGTTTCGCTTACGTACGAGGATGGATCGCGACCCGCAGGCCCACTGGCTCGAGACGGAGACGGCGCTGCACTACGCCAGGGCCGCCGTCCGGGTCGGACTGTGGGCCTCCGAACGCGTGCTGATCGATCGCTACCTGCCGAAGTCGGCCCGCCTGCTCGAACTCGGCTGCGGCGGCGGCCGCGTGGCGTTGGGCCTGCGTCAGGCCGGCTACCAGGAGGTGACGGCCACGGACTTCTCCCCGATCATGGTCAGCCTCGCCCGCGCGGTGCTGGCCGACCACGATGAATCCTGGGAGAACTGCGTCGAGCGGCAGGACGCCACGACGCTGACCTATCCGGACGCCTCCTTCGATCACGCGATCTTCGCCTTCAACGGCCTGATGTGCCTGCCGAGCCGGGATCATCGCCTCGCCGCGCTTCGATCGATCCATCGCGTGCTCAGGCCCGCCGGCCTCTTCCTGTTCACGGCCTCGGATCGGGAGAAAGGCGCCAA
This sequence comes from Verrucomicrobiota bacterium, assembly GCA_046091055.1. Taxonomy (GTDB): domain Bacteria; phylum Verrucomicrobiota; class Verrucomicrobiia; order Opitutales; family UBA953; genus UBA953. Next base: position 1,301 of record JBJTAX010000159.1, read on the forward strand.
TGCGGCCTACTGGGCGCAGGAAGCCCGCGAGCCCGGCGTCATCCCGGGAGACCGCTGGCACGAAAGCGACACCTCCCCGGTGTTCATCCATAGCAGCACCGAAGCCGAGACACGCGCCGAACTGACAGCGACGGGCTTCGAGGTCATCGAATGCCCGCTGAGCACCGCCGTCGCCGCCGACGGTCCGTTGGTCCGCGAGTTCGCCGGCGAGACCCGCTTCTACGTGGCGAGAAAGGCTTGAGTGAACCGCACCCCGTCGGTGTTGTCGGGATGACCATGGTTTTTCCTCGCCTGCTTCTCTGCGCGTTGCTCCTGCCGGCCGGTAGCCTGGCGTTCGAGCTGCACGTCTCGCCCGACGGCGATGACCGCGCCTCCGGCCGCGCGGAAGCCCCGCTGGCCTCGTTGGAGGGCGCGAGACAGGCCGTGCGCAAACTGCCCCGGCCGTTGACCGAGCCGGTGCGCGTCGTTTTCGCCCCCGGAACCTACCGGCTGACCCAGGCCGTGGCGTTCGACGAGAAAGACTCTGGCGAGGCCGATCGGACCATCTCCTATGAAGCCGCCCCGGGCGCCAAGGTCGTGCTCTCCGGCGGAGCCGAGCTCCCTTCGTTCCAGGTCGGCCCGGATGGCCGCTGGACGCTCCAGACGGCGCCTGGCACCGAGCGCTTCGAACAGCTCTGGGTCGGCGATCGTCGTGCGACCCGGGCCCGCACGAGCAACCCCGGTACGCGCTTCCTCCGTAGCGTCGAAAACGAGACCTCCCTTCCGGGCGGCGCCCCCGCCCAAGGCATCACTGAGCAGACTATCCGCATCGACCCCAAGGAACTCGCCGCCTTCGCCGAGGTCGGTCCCGCCGAAACGCAGGACGCGGTCGCGACTTTCTACCACAAGTGGGACTCCACCCGCAGCCGCGTCGAGTCGGCCGAGCCTTCGGCCGGCGTCCTCAAGGTGCGCGGCCCGGCCCAGAAGCCCAACACCGCCTTCGACCACCATACGGGCGTGGTCATCGAGAACCTGCTCTCGCTCCTCGACGAACCCGGCGAGTGGTTCCTGAGCCGCTCCGGCCGGCTGACCTACCTGCCGCGCCCCGACGAGACCATCGCTGCGGTCCGCGGCACCTATCCGGTCGCCGAGAAGCTCCTGACGTTCACCGGCAAGCCGACGGACAAGGTCCGGCACCTCGCCTTCCGCGGCCTCGCCTTCCGCCATGCCAAGGGCCGGCCCTCCCTCGCGCTCGCCATCCCCAACCAGGCCGCGGTCCGGACCGTCGACGGCGTGGTCACGCTGGAGCACGCGACGCAGGTCGTCTTCACGGGCTGCGAACTCTCTCACGTCGGCAGCTACGGCTTCTCCCTCGGACGCGGCACCCGCGAGGTGACCCTCGAGAAGTGCCTCATCACCGATCTCGGAGCCGGAGGAATCAAGATCGGGACGCTCATCGACGAGACGAAACCCGAGAATCACGCGAGCCACCATCGCGTGCATAATAACATCATCCGCGACGGCGGCCTGATCTTCCCCTGCGCCGTCGGCGTCTGGGTCGGCAGCTCTTCCGACAACCAGGTCACGCATAATGAGATCTCGGACTTCTTCTACTCGGCCGTCTCGGTCGGCTGGCGCTGGGGCTACGCGCCGAGCAACGCCAAGCGCAACCGCATCGAGTGGAACCACCTCCACCATCTGGGCAAGGGCCTGCTCAGCGACATGGGCGGCGTCTACACGCTCGGGCCCTCCGAAGGGACGTCGGTCAGCCACAACCTCATCCACGACGTGACCTGCTTCACCTACGGCGGCTGGGGCCTTTACACCGACGAGGGCAGCACCGGCATCACCATGGAAGGCAACGTCGTGCACGACACCACCGACGGTGGTTTCCATCAGCACTACGGCAAGGAGAACGTCATCCGGAACAACGTCTTCGCGTTCTCCGAGGAATACCAGGTCAAGCGCAGCCGCGCCGAGGAACACCTCTCCTTCACGTTCGAAAAGAACATCATCGTCTTCGACCGCGGCGAGCTGTTCGGCAGCAACTGGGCCGGCTCGACCGCGAACTTCCTCAACAAGGACAACCTGTATTGGGACTACTCCGCCCGCCCGGTCACGTTCACCGATCAGAAACTCTCCCTGTCAGACGGGCAGTAGCGCGGCCAGGACCTCGGCTCGGCCATCGCCGATCCGCTGTTCGTCGACCCGGCCAAGCGGGATTTCCGCCTCCAGCCCGGCTCGCCGGCCTTGGCGATGGGCATCAAGTCCATCGACGTCACCTCGATGGGCGTGCGGCGCGACGACCCCGGCTGGCGCAAGCTGGCCGAGACTTTCGATCGCGGCGCCCCGGCCGTCCGCCCGCCCCGCCCGGAAGCCCCGGCCCTCAATCTCCGCCAATCCTTCGAAGGACGCATCATCGATCAGAAGCGCCCCTTCCCGCA
>JBJTAX010000160.1:0-3187 GCA_046091055.1 Verrucomicrobiota bacterium
TCGGCGAAAACCGGCGCGAGCTTGATGCATTCGGGGCGCGTACCGACGATGAGGGCGAGGGAGGGCATTTTTAGGTTAGGGCACAAGTTGGCACGTGGGCACGTGGACAAGGGGAGATACGGATGAGAGGCTGAGTTGACCGGAGGCTCGGGACGACGATACCAAGGCAGCGCAAAGGTGGGACCAACTTCAGGTGACGGGTGACGGGCACGGGAGTCGGTGACTCAGGCGTCGGCATCTCGGCCATCAGCCGCGGGAGCCGGAGCCGGCAGCCGAAAGCTGAACGGCTGACACCCCGGTGGCCGGCATCTGTCACCTGAAGCTTTTGTTACGTTCCCAACCGCCAACCGCTAACTGCCATCACCTGACATAGGTAGGGACGTGATCACTATCGCGTCCGCTCTGGACCGCGACGGATGCGATGTCATCGCATCCCTACCCGTTGAGCGGGCCGCTCAACCCTACCCCAAGGCAATCGCTTCCCCTATACTCCATACTCAATACTCTCATTGCCTCTTCTCTGGTCAACGGGGCCTCCGGGCCTCTATTCCAGAGCATACTCTTCTCCGTCGGCGAAAAAACTGCGGGCTTCGAGCCGAAGGGAACAGCCGAGCGCGGTGACGAAAGTGAGGTCCGTACCGGTGGCGGCGAGGCGACGGCACCACGATGGTTCCTTGGAGCCATAATGGGTCGAGTGCCACCCTTCCCCGCCATCAGGCAGGGCGCTGACATAGTCTTCGACGGACGGCTCCGAACACGCGACGGTCAACTGCCCGAGCGACGAACGAGAGCGCCCATGCCAACGGAGGACGCAGCGCCCGGGCCGGCCCGACACGCTCATGAGACGATCGACGATGACGAACCCGTTCGCGACCCGGAGCACCCGCCGTGACGCCTTAAAGCCGGGGAAGCCGAGGTGCGAGGCGATGGCGCCGGCGAACTGATGACGGACGTCACAAGTCGTCCAGGGCAGCCAGAGGAAACGTCCGGCCCGGCGCATGCAGTCGGCATCGTCGACGGTGACGAGATTGTGGAAGCGGGAGCCGGCGAAACCGTCCCAGCCACCGGGTGCGTTGTATGAATAGGTGCCCGGATCTTCGGCGATCCATTCGCCGTCCCAGCGCAATGAGACGTGCAGCTGGTCGGCGTGCGAAGGGCGCGTGCGGAAACGGCTCGGCGCCCGGAAGAACAACCGACCCCGCGGATGCCGGAACTCGAAGAGGCCGGCGTCGACGAAGGCCGCGGGCCCCCGGACGGACGGGGCCGCGCTGGCGGCGACTGGCCCGAGCAACAAGAGGGCGGCTTCGTCCCACGGACCAGACGGGAGCCGTTCCCCTTTGAACAAGGCGAGGGCGGCGCCGACCGCCGGACGGAAATCTTCATAACCGCAACCACTCAAGGGGAAGAGGTTGGCGCCATCGTCGGAACCATAGCGCGGAACAGACCCGTCCTCCTGGAGCAAGGCGGCCAGGAAATCGGTCGCCGCCACGGCCCGTTCGCGGACGGCTTCGGGCAAGGTGTCGCGCACCGAACGCTCGACGATCTCAGACCAGGTCAGGAGCTGCAGCAGCAGGCGGTGGTAATTAGAGGAGTGCTGGCTGAATCCCCCGTCCGGCCCGATGAGCTCGGCGCACTGGTCGGCGAGGGCCGCCATGCCGGTACGATACCATTCCGAAGATCCGGGCAACTCCGGCCAGAACGTGGCGGCGGTCTGCAGGCCGATGGCCTCGGAAATACCATGGTTGTTCTGCTGAGAGAGCGCGTAGTCGAGATGGAAGCAAATGCGGCGTCCGGTGACGTCGGCCAGCCGGGCGACGAGCCTTAAACGGTCGTCGGTCGTGGAAGCGTGATCCCGGAAAACCTGCGTGGCGAAGGTGACCGCGATCAGGCGCAAGGCCGCTTCTTGGCCGCACATCCAGTTCGGCCCGCGATTGGGCGGATTGCCGTCCATCCAGTCCTCCAAGGTCGCCCAGAACAGCTCGACGTGCCGGTCTTCACCGTCGCGCAACCAAGCCCGGACCAGAGCGTGGGCCCAGGTGAACCGAGACAACTCCCAGACGCCCTTGATGTCATCGGAGCCGGCGTCGTGCTGGCGCGACCAATGCGCCCCGGAGTCGGTCGGGCTTCCCGTGAGGACATTGCGCGACCAGCGGTCCGGCTGGCCGGCTTCGACGAGGCGATGGGAGAACACCCGGGCGTAACCGCGGGCGAAGGCGTCGGCTTCGGCGACGGGCGTGACGCCGGCTTCGATGGACCAGGCTTCGAGCGGCGGCGCGAGGTGGGCGCGTGAGAGCAACGCGATCGGCAGACGCGGCGACGTCGCTCGCCAGCGAGCCGGATCGAAGTCGGGCGCGAATTCAGCCCATGGGCGAAGCGGCGTGCGCCATGCCCAGAACCCGGACTTGCGCTCGCCCGCCCAGCGCGCGCGCCGGAGGAGCCAGCGAGGACCGAGGTGCTGGAGGAGGGGGAGAAGCACTAATTAGGGGACATGCTGGCACGTGGGCACGTGGACAAGGGGAGAGACCTGGTTGATCCGTTGATCGGTTGGCCAGTTGGCCGGACTAAAAGCAGTGCAAAGGTGCAAAAGTGTTTTTAGGGCTAGTGCCAGCGCTAGGGCTGGGGCTAGGAAAATTTCAGGTCCCGGGTTTCAGCCGTCGAGAGCAAGGTTCAGGTGTTCGGGTTCGGGTGCAGGTTCAGGATCTGAATTTACCCGCACCCGTACCTGCACCTGATAACCCGTACCTGAGACCTGAAGGCCGAGACTTGGGACCTGAAAGTGGATTGCCACAAAAACAAAGGGGAAACTGGAGACCGGGGGATTGGCTGGGGTGTCTTGAGATGTCTCAAGGTAGGGCGGGCTCTCCGAGCCCGCCGAGCGGACGGTTCGGAGAACCGTCCCTACCCGATACACCTAGGTCAGCACGCGGTGCTGCCCCTACCTCAAGGCAAGCACTCCCCCGATAATCCATACCCTCTGCATCACCGTTCTCTGTCATCGTTTCAGGCATCTGCTCATTTCGGGTGGCAGGTGGCGGCCCCGGGTGGCGGGGCTTTTCCATTCAGCCCTCAACGCAGTCCTCCATTCAGTCCTCGATTCAGTCCTCCGTGGTCAAACCTGCCATCCGTCCTCTGCCATCGATTTAGCCCTCCATGGAGCAGCAGACTATGTCGTGACGCGGTCCCGACC
>JBJTAX010000161.1:0-3790 GCA_046091055.1 Verrucomicrobiota bacterium
TCGGAGAACGTCAGGAACGTCGCGCCGGAGCCCTTGAACACGCCGTGGTAGGCGATGCCGTTGAGGATGGCGCCCATGACGTGCTCACGGATGCCGAAGTAGAGGTTGCGTCCGCCGGGGGTCGCGACGTCGAAGTCGCCCACGTCCTTGATGTAGTTCTTGGTCGAACCATGGAGGTCGGCCGAACCGGAGAGCACGAGCGGCGAAGCCTTGGCGACGGCGTTGATGCAGGCTTCGCCGGAGACGCGGGTCGCGAGGCTGTTCTTGCCGAATTCGGGGATGGCGGCGAGGAGGGACTGGACGTCGCCGTGGTCGCCCTGCTGGGTCTTGGCGAGGAGGGCGGCCTTCTCGGGGTTGGCCTTGGACCAGGCGGCAAAGGTCTGCCGCCATTCGGCGTGCGTGGCGGCCTGCCGGGCCTTGCGGGCGGCGAAGAAGGCGCGGGTCTCGGCGGAGACGAAGAACTTCTCTTCCGGGAGGCCGAGGGCCTTGCGGGAGGCGTCGACGAACTTCACGCCGGCTTCGCCGTGGCCCTTCGAGGTGCCCTGGACTTCGGCGATGCCCTTGCCGATGACGGTCTTGCAGATGATCAGCTTGGGCTTGCCGTTCTTGCTGGCGCGGGCCTGGTCGAGGGCCGTGGCGATCGGGGTGAGCTCGTTGCCCTGGGCGACATGGAACACTTCCCAGTTGGCGGCTTCGTAGCGCTTGGCGGTGTCCTCGTTCTGCGTCTTGGAAGCCATGGCGTCGAGGGTGACGTCATTGGAGTCGTAGAGCATGATGAGGTTATCGAGGCCGAAGCGGCCGGCGAACGAGGCGGCCTCCTGCGAGATGCCTTCCTGGAGGCAGCCGTCGCCGGCGAGGCCGACCACGAGGTGGTCGAAGATCTTGTGCTCGGGGGTGTTGAAGTGGGCGGCGGCCATCTTGGCGGCGACGGCCATGCCGACGATGTTGCCGGTGCCCTGACCGAGGGGGCCGGTGGTGGCTTCGACGCCGACGGTCTCGCCGAACTCGGGGTGGCCCGGGGTCTTGGAGTGGAGCTTGCGGAAATTCTTCACTTCCTGGAGCGGCAGGTCGAAGCCGGCGAGGTGCAGCCAGCCGTAGACGAACATCGAACCGTGCCCGGCCGAGAGGACGAAGCGGTCGCGGTTGATCCAGGATGGCGCGGCGGGATCGTGCCGCAGGAAGTCGCCGTAAAGGACGGCGCCGATCTCGGCGGCGCCGAGGGGCAGGCCCAGGTGGCCGGAATGGCAGGCGGCCACGGCATCCATGGCGAGGCCGCGGGCTTCGGCGGCGGCACGGGAAAGGTCGGCGGAACTATGGAGCGACATAAGGCTAATCCGTAAGGCGAAAAGGGGAGGGGTTTCCAGCCTTGAATGAGCCCGCGAACGCCCTCAAAAACGACCTATGTCCGACCCAGAACTAGAAGAAGGCCAGACCCTCCGCCTGGATTTCAAGAAACTGCGTAAAATCGCCACCGGGCCAGCCGATGTGATCCACGCCGTCGCCCAGGACGCCAGGACCGGAGAGGTGCTCATCCTCGGATACGTCAACGAGCTGGCCTTGCAGACGGCCTTGCGCGAGAAGAAGGCTACGTTCTGGAGCACGTCACGCAACGAGCTTTGGATCAAGGGACTGACCTCGGGCGACTTTCTCGAGCTCCTCGAGGTGCGCGTGAACTGCGAGCAGAACTCGATCCTATACAAGGTCCGCCCCGCCGGCCAGGGCGCCTGTCATACGAAGGAGAACGGCAAGGCCCGTCCGGGATGCTATTATCGTCGCCTGCGCGCCGACGGCACCCTCGAGAAGGCTTGAGCCTCAGCGCCGGCCCAGCGCTTGCAGGACGAGGTCCGTCTCGATGTCGAAGCGGACCACGAGCAACTTGGTCTGACGCGTCAGCCGGTCGGCTCCCGGGCGGGCCGCGAAGCCGAGGGCGTCGAAGTCGCCCTGGCGTGCGGCCAGCTGCCTGAGGGCTGCTTCGGCTTCGTCGCCGGTGCGGTAGGCGAAGGCGACCGTCGCGACGAGGAAGGAGCCATCATCGCTTTCGCCGACCGCGATCGTGGCGCTTTCGGCCGAAGCCCCGGCCGCGACGAGCGCCCGCCCGAGCCAGCGGCGCCGGCCGGCCGTCTCGAGCAGCGCCCCGGGCTCGGCGGTGTGCACGATGAGATAACCGTGAGGCAGGGCGGCCAGCTGCGGGCGGGCCAGGCCGGGCAGGATCTTCCCGCCTGCGGGCGGTTGGCTCAGCGGCTGGCGCGCCTCCGCCGTGCCCGCCGGGCTGAAGCCGACCTCGATGAGTTCGGGGCGGGCGTTCCTGAGCTCATTGATGCGGGTGCGCAGGCCGTCGCGACGCGCGGGTTCGGTCAGTTCCGCGAGCGCCCGCAGGACGACGTCCGCGCACCGGCGGTCGGTCGCTTCCTGCGCATGGATCACCGCGACCTCGCGGCTGCGCGGATCGACGGAGAGCGGCAAGTCTCCGGGGTTCAGCCAACGCCACGCCAGGAGTCCGCCGACCGAGATCACGGCGAGCAACAGCAGGGCGGCGGGGCGGGGCATCGGTCCGGGATTAAGCCGCCGCCGGCCTTGCGGGACAAGCGGATTGCCCGTTCCATCCGGGCACAAAAAAGGGCGCCGAAAGGCGCCCTTGGGAGGAGGTTTTAATCCGAGGATTAGTAGCCGCCGCGATCGCCGCCGCCGAAGCCGCCGCGACCGCCGCCGAAACCACCACGACGCTCGCCGCCGCCGAAGCCGCCGCGAGAACCGCCACGGTCGCCGCCGAAGCCGCCACGACCGCCGCCGAAGCCACCACGACGGTCGCCGCCGCCGAAGCCGCCGGAGGGGCGCTCTTCACGGGGACGAGCGACGTTGACCTTCAGGGGGCGACCCATGAAGTCGACGTTCTCGGTCTTGGCGATCGCATCCTGAGCCTGCTGGGCGTTGCCCATGGTCACGAAGGCGAAGCCGCGGGGACGACCCGTGAACTTGTCCATCATGACTTCCACGGAGACCACTTCGCCAGCCTGGGAGAAGTGAGCGCGGATGTCGGATTCGGTAGCGGCCCAGGGCAGATTGCCCACGAACAGTTTGTTTTCCATATCTTTTGTTTTTTGCTTGGTTTACTAACGCCGCATTGCCCGTTTCCGACCTTCGGATTTCGATTTGCCGTCTTAACGACCGTCAACTCACCGGATTACTGCGGGGCTTGTCTCTTACTTTGGTTATTTTCCGAGACAAACCTGACCTCCAATGAGTCAGTTTCAGGGGACTGCGGCAAGTTTATTCACATTAGGGGTCTTCATTCAGCCCTGCGTTGACTCCCGGAAACGGCCAAAACAGGCTGTTTTCATGCCTGCCGTCCTGTCTTCGCACCGAATCCAAGAGGCTTTGGCCGATCTGCCCGGCTGGACCTATGCGCACGCCAAGTTGTCGCGGACCTATCATTTCAGGGATTTCGCCGCCGCCCTCGTCTTCATCAACCAGGTGGGCGCGCTCGCCGAAAGCCACGGCCACCATCCCGAAATCCATAACACCTGGAACAAGGTGGCTTTGTCGCTCACCACGCACGACGCGGGCAACCAGGTCACCGAAAAAGACGTGGCTTTGGCCCGCGCGCTCAGTTCCCTCGTCTCGTCGTGATCGAAGACCCCGCCGAAGGCTTGGACATCCTCCTTGAGGAGCTGAAGCGCCAGAAGGCCGTCGGGGTCCGCCGCGTCAGTGTTTCCGAAGAGTCCCTCGCCGCCTTGAAAGCCCTTGCCGGACCGGTCGTCACCGCGCCCCCGGCCTCAGCCCCGTCTCGTCC
>JBJTAX010000162.1:0-6525 GCA_046091055.1 Verrucomicrobiota bacterium
GCCGAGAAAGCCCAGGACCTCGATCGCAAGATCAACCAGCTCTTCAAGTGACCTGTCCGTGACACACGCGAAGATCTATTCCTGGAACGTCAACGGCGTCCGCTCCGCCCTTGGCAAGGGACTCGCTGATTTCATCGCGGCCGCCGACCCCGACGTCCTCTGCCTGCAGGAGACCAAGTGCGAGACGGCCGTCGCGTCGACGCTCGGCCTCGCCTTCCCGCACCAGTTCTGGCACGAAGCGGAAAAGAAAGGCTACTCCGGCACCGCGGTGCTTTCGAAGACGGCCCCGCTGTCCGTCGCGACCGACTTTCCCGGCGACCACCCGCCCGAAGGCCGCGTGGTGACGGCGGAGTTCAACGGACTGTTCGTCGTCAGCGCCTACGTCCCTAATTCCCAGCGCGAACTCGAGCGCCTCGACTATCGTCTGCAGTGGGACGCCGATTTCCGGAAATACCTCGCCCGCCTCGCCAAGAAGAAGCCGGTCGTCGTCTGCGGCGACCTCAACGTCGCGCACGCCGAGATCGACCTGGCCAACCCGGCGTCGAACCGCCGCAACGCGGGCTTCACCGACGAAGAGCGCGAATCCTTCGGCCAGCTCCTCGATCAGCATGGCTTCACGGACACCTTTCGCGCCCGGCATCCGACCGTCGGCCGGCGCTACAGCTGGTGGTCCTACCGCCCCGGCATCCGGGCCCGGAACATCGGCTGGCGTCTGGATTACTGCCTGACCTCCGACGGCCTGAAGTATTCCCAGCCGGACATCCATGACCAGGTCGCCGGTTCGGATCACTGTCCGGTTTCGGTGAACTTGCAGGCGGAGCTCTGAGCTCCTTCATCCCCCGGGCTGGTCGAAGGGGTCGGGCCGTGACGCGGCGATCAACCGGCGGCGTTCGACGAACCACGTCAGGCCGATGAGGGCCGCGAATACGCCGGTCGACAGCACGGCCAGACCCCAGATATCCCAGAATTCATCCCGCCGGATGTCATCCGGCCGGTGGGGCAGGTAGCGGACCGCGATCTTCCGTCCGACGGACGTTTCTCCGTATAGCTGGACTTCGTCCGTGTGGACCTGGCCGGCTTGATCGGCATATCGCACCACGCCATAGGTCTCGACGTATCGCCGTCCCTTGCGGGACCGTTGCACCGTGCGGGTGCGGACGATCTCCGCCTCGGTGGCGGCGCCGGCGAACTGGAACGCTCCGCACCAGATCAGCCAGCTTCCGAAGAAGACCGCGCCTATGCAGGCGACCATGCCCAGCACGCTCAGCTCGCGGGGCCGCGCGGGGGTTTCAGCGGTCGGCTTCATGATGTTGGGCTTCCCCGGTGAGACGGCGGACCCACGGCGTCAGCACGAGCAGCAGCACCGTCATCCCGGCGACGAGCAGGGCCTGCTGCCAGAAGAACGCCGCCAGGCCCGACGGATCCTTCGCGTTGAATTCGGCGGCGACCACGCCGGCGAGCTTGTTGCCCAGCGCGGTGCCGAGGAACCAGATGCCCATGACGAGTCCGGCGAGCCTGGCCGGCGCGAGCTTGGTCATCGCGCTGAGGCCGACGGGGCTGAGGCAGAGTTCCCCGATGGTCTGCAGGAAATACACCGCGATCAGCCACCACGGGCTGACCTTGCCCTCGGCGGTGAGTTTCGCGGCGGGGACGAGCAGGGCGAACGATAGCCCCAGGAACGCGAGGCCCCAGACGAACTTCATGGGCATCGAGGGCTGCCGCTCCCGTAGGCGCACCCAGAGCCACGCGAACAGCGGCGCGAGCGCCAGGATGAACAGCGAGTTCACGGACTGGAACCACGACGAAGGGAAGGCGTGGCCGAACAGTTCGCTGCGCGTGAGTTCGTCGGCGAACAAGGTGAGCGACGAACCGGCCTGCTCGAAGATCGCCCAGAACAGGATGGCGCAGACGAAGAACACCAGGATCGCCGCGATGCGCCGGCTGTCTTCGTCGCGCTTCACGACGCCGAACCAGGCGATGCCGAAGATGGGGAGCGCGTAGACGAGGGGGTTGATCCACGCGACGTAGTCCGAGGCGATCATCACGGCGAGCAGCCCCGCGGTGCCGAGGGTCACCAGCGTGAGGCCGATCCAGGGCCGGGGCGCGTCCGCCGCCGGCGCCTGCCCGACGTGCGACACCCAATGGAGCCGCCGCAGGTAGACGATCATCCCGAAGGTCATGCCGACGCCCGCCGCGCCGAAGCCCCAGTGCCAGCTATGCGTCGGGTCGAGGCCCCACCCGCCCAGCATCACCCGGAACGATTCGCTCTGGGCCAGCCAGCCCACGACCAGCGGCGCCGCGAACGCGCCCAGGTTGATGCCCATGTAGAAGAGCGAGAACCCGGCGTCCCGCCGCGTGTCGCCGTGCGAGTAGAGCCCGCCGACGAGCGTGCTGATGCTCGGCTTGAGGAGGCCGGTGCCGAGCGCGATCAGGATGAGGCCGGCGTAGAACGTCGGGACAGCGTCGAACGCCAAGGCGTAGTGACCGACGGTGATGATCAGGCCGCCGACGAGGACCGCCCGGCGCGCCCCGATGAAGTTGTCCGCGAGGTAGCCCCCGAGGATGCATGCCATGTAGCTCGCCATGGTGTAGTTGCCGTAGACCTGGGCCGCGAACTTCTGGTCGAACCCCAGGCCGCCCATCGCCAATGGGGTGATCATGAACAGGAGCAGCAGCGCCCGCATCCCATAATAGGAGAACCGCTCCCACATCTCGGCGTAGAAAAGCATGCTGAGCCCTCGGGGGTGTCCGCCGATGCCCCCGTGGTCCCGCTCGGTATGCCGAGCCGGCGATTCGACGTCTGGGGTCAGCTCGTGCATCGAGGGGGTTATAAGGAGGTAACCAGGGGAGGGGGAGCCGTAAACCTAACCCCCATCTGGGCGAGGGTCCGCGTTGACAAAGGGGGGCGGAGACTTACTTTTGAGACTCAATCTCAATTAGCGTGACCCCGCTCTCCCAACTTCTGCCCGGTCAATTCGGGAAGCTGGCCTCGCTCAATCCTGAGCGCGGGGTGGATCAGCGTCTGATGGCCTTGGGTCTGCTCCCCGGGATGGTTCTGAAACTCGTCCGGAAGGCGCCATTGGGCGACCCGCTGGCCATCGAGTTCGGCGGGCAGGTCGTGAGCCTCCGCCTCGCCGAGGCCGACAACCTCATCGTCGACGTCTCCGCCGATTGTCCCATCCAGCGACCTCGCCAGCCGTGAGCACTCCCGATGCAGGCCTCCTAGTCGCGCTCGTCGGGAATCCCAACACCGGCAAGTCGACCCTCTTCAACGCCCTGACCGGCCTGCGTCAACGGGTCGGCAATTACCCCGGCGTCACCGTCGCCCGCAAGTCCGGCACGTGCGACCTCGGCGAAGGCCAGAAGGTCGAGCTCGTCGATCTGCCCGGCCTTTACTCGCTCTCCGCCGCTTCCCCTGACGAGCAGGTCGTGACCGACGCCCTCGCGGGCAACATCGTGGGCGACCGCCGCCCGGACGCCGTGCTCCTCGTGGCCGACGCCACCAATCTCCTACGCAACCTCTTCCTCGCGTCGCAGGTCGCCGAACTCGGCCTGCAGGTCGTCCTCGTCCTCAATCAGGCCGACGTCGCCCAGGAACAGGGACTGCGCATCGACACCGACCTGCTCTCGCGGCGGCTGGGCGGCGTGCCGGTCGTCCTGACTTCCGCCTGGAAGGGCGAGGGCGTTCTCGAGGTCCGCCGCGCCATCACCGCCGCTCTCACCCGGCGCACGCCGATGAAGCGCGTCGACTGGCCGACCCACATCGCGGCCGCGCTCGCCGATGTCGCCGCGGCCGCCGCGGGGGACACGGGGAAGGAAGTCTCGGACGCCGACGCGCAACGCCTGCTCTTCGACACCAATCCTTCCACCGCGGAACGGCTCGGCTGGTCCGCCGCCGCCCGCGAAAAGGTGCTGCGATCCGCCCGCGACCGCGTCCGCAACTCCGGATATAACCCGATGGCGGCCGAGCCGCTCGTCCATTACGCGCATCTGCGCGCCTTGCTCGCCGGCGTCGTCGCCGAAGGCCGCGGCAAGGCGGGCCGCACGGCCGCCGTCGACCGGCTGCTTCTCCACCGCGTCCTCGGCCCGGTGCTCTTCGTGGGCATCATGCTCGGGTTCTTCGCCTCCGTCTTCTGGCTCGCGAAGTTCCCGATGGGCTGGATCCAGTCGGGCGTCGACGCCTTGAAGCTCTTCGTCGCGCCGCCCCTCGAGCCCTACCCGATGCTGCAGAGCCTGCTCGCCGACGGAATCGTCGGCGGCGTCGGCGCTTTCCTGACCTTCCTGCCGCAGATCCTCATCCTCTTCCTGTTCCTCGGCGTGCTCGAGGACAGCGGCTACATGGCGCGGGCGGCGTTCATCATGGACCGGCTCTTCAGCTGGTGCGGGCTCAACGGCAAGAGCTTCGTCCCGATGCTCTCCGGCTTCGCCTGCGCGATCCCCAGCCTGCTTTCCACCCGCACCATCGAGGACCCCAAGGCACGCCTCGCGACCGCGTTCGTGGTGCCTTTCATGTCCTGTTCGGCGCGCTTCCCGGTCTACGCGCTGATGTGCGGGGCGTTCATCGGCCCGCTCTACGGGGCCGGCTGGGAATCAGTGGTCATGGTGGCCATGCACTGCGTCGGCCTGTTTTTCGCCGTGCCGACGGCCTTCGTGCTCACGCGGCTGGTGCTGAAGGTGAAGCCGCAGCCATTCGTCCTCGAACTGCCCCGCTACCAGCTGCCCAAGCCCCGCGACGTGCTCTGGCGCATGTGGCAGAACGCCGCGGAGTTCGTCTCCAAGGCCGGCACGGTGATCTTCGCCATCACCATCGTCGTCTGGGCGCTGTCCTATTTCCCGCGCGACGCCGCGGTCGCCGAGCGCGTCCGGGCCGCCGGCCCCACGTTGTCCGCCGAAGCGCTCAGGGCGCGGATCCAGGCCGCCTACGTGGAGCAGTCCTACATGGGCCGTTTCGGCAAGGCGGTGCAGCCGGCCTTCGATCCGCTCGGCTTCGACTGGAAGATCACCGTCGGCGTGCTGGCGAGTTTCCCGGCGCGCGAGGTCATCGTCTCCACGCTCGGCGTCACCTACTCCGTCGGCGAAGGCGCCGAGGCCGACAGCCAGGCCCTGCGCAAGGCGATGCAGGACGCCAGGTGGCCGGAAGGGCCGCGCGCCGGCAGCCCGATCTTCTCGCTCGCCGCGGTCCTCGCGCTGATGGTCTTCTTCGCGCTCTGCTCCCAGTGCGGCCCGACGGTCGCCACGCTCGCCCAGGAGACCGGCGGCTGGCGCTGGGCCGCTCTCTCCTTCGGCTACATGACCCTGCTCGCCTGGGCGGTCGCGGCCCTCGTCTACCAGGTCGTCAGCCGCCTCGCATGAACCTCGAAGCCGTCGTCGTCGGAGCCGTGGTCGGCGTGGCCGTCGGCTGGCTCGTGCGCCGCTGGCTCGCCGCCGCCCGCCGCCGCAAGGAAGGCGGCTGCGCCGGCGGCTGCGGTTGTTCCGCGAAGCTGAAGCCGAAGAAGTGAGCGCGAGGTAAGTTGACCCGTTGATCGGTTGAACCGTTGGCCGGAGAGAACCCTAACTCAAAGGGAGACCGGAAACCGGGAAGTTAGCTGCGGTCACATTCTTTCGGGTGACAGGTGACGGCCACCAGGACATCAGCCTCCCGGGAGTCAGCCATTCAGCCCTCGGCTGCCGGCTCCAGGCTCCCGCGGCCGATCGCCGAGAAGCCGATACCGGAGTTGCCGGCTCCCGTGGCCGACACCCGTCACCCGGACTCCTCCCCTATACTCCACGCTCGGTACTCTCGTGCCCGCTATTCGTGTCCCCATGTCACCGTGCCAGCCTGCCCCCTCGCGGTTCTGCCGCGCTCAGACCGGCTGCTGCTGGCTGAGGCAGTGCAGCGCGCCGCCTTCGATGAGCAGCACGCGGCAGTCGAGGCCGACGATCTTCCGTCCCGGGAAGCAGTCGCCGATGATGCCCAGGGCGACCTTGTCGGATTCCTGGCCGTAGAGCGGGACGAGCACCCCGTCGTTCACGATGAGGAAGTTCGCGTGGCTCGGCGGGAGGTCGCGGCCGGCGAGGCGGATCGGCTTGGGCAGCGGGAGTTCGAGCACCTCGAGACGCTGGCCGCGCGGGCGCATCTCGCGCAGGCGTCGCAGGTTCTCCTGCATCGGCGCGTAGTTCGGCGAGGCTTGGTCGGACTCGCTGACGGCGAGGATCGTGCGCGTCGCGACGAAGCGGGCGAGGTTGTCGATGTGGCCGTCGGTGTCGTCGTTGGCGAGGCCTTCGCCGATCCAGAGGAGCTCGTCGATCGCGAGGCCGTCGCGGAGGGCGGCGTGGAACGCGGCGTCGTCGCGGCCTTCGGCGCGGTTCGGATTGTTCTGCACGGCCTCGGTGGTGAGCAGCAGCCCGTCGCCGGAGACCTCGATGCCGCCGCCTTCGAGCTCGAAGGGGTAGCTGAACTTCTCCACGCCGAGCCTGGCGGCGACCTTGCCGGGGACCTGGTTGTCCAGCGAGGCCTCGAACTTGCCGCCCCAGCCGTGGAACTCC
>JBJTAX010000163.1:0-8078 GCA_046091055.1 Verrucomicrobiota bacterium
GTCTCCCTCGGCGCGCTCGCCCACCTGACTCCGGCCACGGGTCTCATCGCGCTCTCGCAGTCGGCCAAGACCGGCTCCGCCGCCCGACGTCAGGGCGCCTGGAAGGCGCTCGCCAAGCTGACGGCTCCCGGGGTCGACGCCCTCTTCATCGAACGCCTCAAGGCGCTCGAGCAGGCCAAGGGCGTCTCGCCTGCCGCGATCGAACTCCTCGAAGCCTCCGCGCAGCGTCCCGAGTCCTCCGTCAAGGAAGCCCTCGCCGCCACGCAGAAGGCCATCGCCGGCGGCGCCGACAAGCTCGCCAAATGGCTGCCTGCGCTCGAAGGCGGCGACGCCAAGAACGGCTTCGCGCTCTTCACCGCCCTGCCGGCCGGCCAGTGCCTGCGTTGTCACCGGGCTTCGGATGACTCCCATGCCGCCGGCGGCGAAGCCGGCCCGAACCTCGCCGGCATCGCCAAGCGCGGTGACCGTCGTTACCTCCTTGAGTCCGTCGTGAATTCCGGCGCCGTCGTCGTCTCCGGTTACGGCACCGTCAACCTCGACCTCGCCAACGGCGGCGCCTTGGTCGGCACCCTCATCAAGGAAGAGAAGGAGCACGTCGACGTCGACGTCGCCGGCAACCGCTGGCGCGTGGCCCGCAGAGACATCAAGGCCATGAGCGCGCCCGTCTCCGGCATGCCGGCGATGGACGCCCTGACCTTGAACGAAGTCCGCGACATCGTCGCCTGGCTCGCGACTCTCGACAAGGCCCCCAAGAAGGCCAAGCCCGCCGAGCCTAAGCCGCTCGACATCTCGACCATCAAGCCTGTGGCCGCCGCCGTCGTGGCGAACGTCGATCCGGCCGTCCTGGCCGCCGGCAAGCAGGCCTTCATGACCTGCATGGCCTGTCACGGACCGAACGGCGAAGGTACCGTCCTCGCGCCGCCGCTGGCCAAGTCGAACTGGGTCAACGGCCCCGTCGAGAACCTCATCCGCATCCAGCTGCGTGGCCTGCAGGGCCCCATCGCCGTCTCCGGCAAGCAGTATGCGCCGCCCGCGCCGATGATGGCCCTGCCGCACCAGACCGACGAGCAGATCGCCGCCGTCCTGACCTATGTCCGCAACAGTTTCGGCAACTCCGCTCCGGCCGTCACGCCCGAGCAGGTCAAGGCCCTGCGCGGCGAGGTCGGCAAGCCCATGCTGACCGAAGCCGACCTCGTCCCGGCGAAGTAAGCGAACGACCCTGAGTAAGCCCGGTCTTCGCCAGAGGATCGGGCTTACTCGTGGTCGCAGGTGTCAGCGGATGTCGGTTAGCGGATGGGAAAGACAGCTAAACGAGACCAAAGGAAAACGGAGACCGGATGATTGGCTGGGGATCTTGAGCTCGCAGCATTCTTTCCGGTTTCCGGTCTCCCTTTGCTTTGCGGCCTCTCCTGACCGCCAACCGCTCACCGCTGACCGCTTGTTGGGTGACGACGTCGCGTCGTCACCCAACAAAAAGCCCCGGCGGGTGCCGGGGCTTCGGTCGGGAGGGTGCGGTCTCCTCAGGCGATCGTGACTTCCTTCGTCAGGTAGACGTCCTGGATCGTGTGGAGCAGCTTGGCGCCTTCGGCGATCGGGCGCTGGAAGGCCTTACGACCCGAGATGAGGCCCTGGCCGCCGGCGCGCTTGTTGATGACCGCGGTCTTCACGGCTTCGGCGAAGTCGTTGTTGCCCGAGGGGCCGCCGGAGTTGATGAGGCCGATGCGGCCCATGTAGCAGTTGGCGACCTGGTAGCGGGTGAGGTCGATCGGGTGGTCGGTCGACAGGTCGGTGTACATGCGCTTGTCGATCTTGCCGTAGGAGGATTCCGTCTGCTGGATCGCGAGGTAGCCGCCGTTGTTCTCGGGCAGCTTCTGCTTGATGATGTCGGCGCAGATGGTGACGCCGAGGTGGTTGGCCTGGCCGGTGAGGTCGGCGGACACGTGGTAGTCCTTGTCCTTCTTGAAGGCGCTGTTGCGGGTGTAGCACCAGAGGACGGTGGCCATGCCGAGCTCGTGGGCCTGCTGGAAGGCGTGGGAGACCTCGATGATCTGGCGGTTGGTCTCGGCGGAGCCGAAGTAGATCGTCGCGCCGACGGCGGCGCAGCCCATGTCGGCGGCCTGCTTCAGGGTGCCGTACATCACCTGGTCACCGACGTTGGGGTAGGTGAGCAGCTGGTTGTGGTTGATCTTCACCATGAAGGGGATCTTGTGCGCGTAGCGACGGGAGACGCTGGAGAGCACGCCGAAGGTCGAGCAGACCGCGTTGCAACCGCCTTCGATGGCGAGCTTCACGATGTTCTCGCCGTCGAAGTAGATCGGGTTCTTGGCGAAGGAGGCGCCGGCGGAGTGTTCGATGCCCTGGTCGACGGGGAGGATCGAGACGTAGCCGGTGTGGGCGAGGCGGCCGGAGCCGTAGAGGCGCTGCAGGTTGGCCAGGACGCGGTTGTTGCGGTCCGAGGCGGCGAAGGCGTGGTCGACCCAGTCCGCGCGGGGGGAGTGGATCTGCTCCTTCTTGATCTTCGGGTTGTTGAACCCGAGGAGGTTTTCGGCTTCGGCGCCGAGGTGCTTTTGGATTTCGCTGTAGTGGCTCATGGTGAGAGAGGAAGAGGGGGTCTTTTCCGGAGAACAGACCACCCCAAAAGGGGGAGTCCGGGGGCGGGCTTCAAGCCAGAATTCAAAAACCGCCGTAAAACCGACAGGCTTGGTCCGACCTTGGTCGGAAAAGCGCGGGCCTGCTCAGATTTGCCAGTCTTCGCCGGCGGCCGAGGCCGGGCGGGGAAGATCGGGGTGCGGGGCTGTCACGATCCGGAGGACCGCGTTCCCGCCGCCCGCGAGGTCACGGGCCCGGCGCACGGCTTTGGCCAGCGCGAGGTTCGGCTGGGCTTCGTCGAACGGGAAGACGTTCTCCGGGCCGACCGCGCGATCGAGGCCGGCGTTGACGATGATGCGCATCGTGTCGGCCTTGGCTTCGCAGAGGATGAGGTGGCGTCCGTCGGACTTCAGCGTCTCGGCCAGGTCGCGCAGGAGCAGCACGCCGTTGGCGTCGAGGTGGAGGGCTTCGCGGAACTTCAGCACGAGCACCTTGAGGTTCGGATCGGCCGAGGCGCGGCGCAGGTGTTCGTGGAAGGCCTGGGTCGCGCCGAAGTGCAGGCTGCCTTCGACGTGGAGGATCGAGATGCCCGTCGATGCCTGTCCCTTCGGGCGTTCGCGCAGCTCGCCGGACTCGGAGAAGTCGTATTCGACGACTTCGGGCGTGGACGTCTGGCGGAGGTAGAAGGCCACCGCCACCGCCGTGCCGAAGAAGATCGCCACGTCGAGCGGGGCGAGGAGCGCCGTCGCGAAGGTCGTGAGGAACACCACGCGGTCCTGCGTCCCGGACTTCAGGATCAGCTTGATCGCCGACAAGTTCGCCAGTTCGAGTTCGGCGAGGATGACCAGGATCGCCAAGGTCGGGAGCGGGACGGCGGCGACCATCGGCCGCGCGAGGAAGAGGGCGCCGAGGATGAACGCCCCGCAGAGCAGGGAGGCCATCGCCGTCCGTGCGCCGCTGGCGACGTTGAGCGCCGACCGGCTGATCGAGCCGGAAGCGGCCATGCCGCCCGTGAAGGCGCAGACCACGTTGGCCATGCCCAGGCCGAAGACCTCCTGGTGGAGGTCGGAAGGCCGGCCGGTCTTGAGGGCGGAGGCCCGGGCGTTGGCGGTGCCTTCGATCACGACCAGCACCGCGAGCGCGAGGGCCGGCGAGAACAGCGTCGAGAACGTCCGGGCGGAGAAGTCCGGCAGATGCAAGGCGGCGGCCGCGCCGGCGGCCTGGCCGACGTACCCGACCAGGTCGCCCCGGGCGCCTTGCGCGTGGGCCACGTTCTGGGCGAGGATCGCGCCGAAGGTGGCGATCAAGACCGCGGCCAAGATGGCCTTGCCGGCTCCGTGTCTCGGACGCAGCAGGAAGTAAGCGATGCCCGTGACGACGGCGAGGCCGACATCCGGATTGATGAGCGCGCGACCCATGCGCGCGGCCGTCCAGAGCACTTCGGGCAGGGATTCGTCGGCGTGATCGCCCGGCATCCCCAAGGCCGTCGGCAGCTGGAGCGCGATGACGCGGAGCGCGGCGGCGGCGATATAGGCGGAGACCACCGTGCGGGGCACGAAGTCGGCGAAGCCGCTGAGCCGCAGCCCGGAGGCCAGCAGCAGGAACACGCCGGTCATCAGGACCAGCGTGGGCAGGGCCGAGGCGCGCAGTTCCGGATTGATCGCGCCGAGCGTGGCGAAGGAACCGAGCAGCAGGGCCGCCGAAGCGTTGGTCGGGCCGGCGGACAGGTTGGCCGAGCCGCTGAAAAGCGGGGCGACCGCGGCGGCGACGCCGCAGCCGACCAGCCCGCACCAGATCGGCAGGCCGGCCTTCATCGCGAAGGCCATCGACATCGGGAAGGCCAGCAACGCCACGTTGAGGCCTGCGATCAGATCGGCCTTGAACGTCGGGCCATCCGTCGCCGCGAGCACGCCGGCGAAGGGGAAGAGCCGCGGACGCGGCAGGCGGGCGAGCTGCCGGCCGAAGTCGCGGAAGACGGCGAGGATGCTGAGAAGGCCGCTTAGCACGCCGTGTTTGAAGCGTCTCCGCGGGCGGCCTTCAACCGATTTCGTCGTTCAGTCGAAGGCCTCGGGGCAGAGCTGCGCGATCAGGGACTGCTGCAGCAGGCCGAAGCAGGCGTAGCAAGCGAGGGCGTGGCGCTGCTCGGTCGGCAGCGCGTCGTCGTCCAGGTCCTCCGCGCTTTCCAGCCGGGCGTCGGTGATGTCGGCGAAGACCAGGTCGCGCAGGGCGAGGCGGACGGCGGAAAGGGCGCGCAGGAAGGCCTGGGCCTGGGCTTCGTTGGCGAGGACGATGACGGCCGGGTCGCCCTTGGCGCCGGCGAAGGCGACGGCCAGCAGGCGGGCCTCTTCGGCGGCCTGCGACGAGAGCGTCTCGGTCCAGAAGCCGGCGACTTCGGCGTCGGCGGAGGGGATGCTGGCGCGGTTGACTGAGACGCGCGCGGCGGCGGGGGCCACGAGGCGGAGCAGGTCGGTCAGGACCGTGCGGGCCTCCTTCGTCATCGTCAGGCGCAGCTCAGCCATCTTGCTCGAGCAGGGAGTTGAGGTGCCATTGCTGCAGCTCGAGCGAAAGCATCTCCGCGCGTTCGCGGCCGCCGGTCCAGACCGTGGCGCGGCCATCGGCATGGACCGAGCGCATGCGCCGTTTGGCTTCGGGCGCCGCGATGCGCAGCACGCTCATGAAGGCCATCACGACATAGGCCTGGTAGTTGATGGGGTCGTTCAGCACGACCACGTTCCACCGGGGCGCCGCCGAGACCAGCGACTCAGTCTTGATCTCGGGTTTGAGTTTCGGCTTGGCCATCGGGGCGCAGGTCAGTCCGGGAACGTAACGTCTCCCGGAGTTTCCGCAAGCCGTCGATGAGCTCATCCGCGCGGGTCCGCGCCGTGGCCTCGGCGGGCTGGCGTTCGAGCTGGTGGGCGAGCCGGGCCAGGCTGCCGCAGGCCATGAGCGAAAGCATGCCCTTGGCGCCGTGGGCCTCGCGGCCGAGGGTGTCGGGCTCGCCGGCGTCGCGGGCCGAGCAGAGGCGGCCGATGATCTCGTCGGCGTGGCGCAGGAAGGCGCGGCCCGCGGCCCGGAGGTCTTCGGCGTCCTCGCTTTCGGCGGCCTCGAGATTGGCGGCGAACTCGTCTTCCCGTCGGAGGCTTAGGGCGGCGTCCTGGCTGGCGGCGAGGACCTCGAGTTTTTCGATCAATTCGGCCCCGCGGACCGGCTTGGCGAGGTAGGCGTCGAAGCCGGCGGCCTCGCAGCGGGCCCGGTCGAGTTCCTGGGTCATGGCCGTCAGGGCGAGGAGGGCGGTGCGGCGTCT
This sequence comes from Verrucomicrobiota bacterium, assembly GCA_046091055.1. GTDB lineage: Bacteria > Verrucomicrobiota > Verrucomicrobiia > Opitutales > UBA953 > UBA953. The sequence continues at coordinate 5,894 of JBJTAX010000163.1, forward strand.
CCCGCGAGCCTTTTCTTCGGCGCGGATCGCCGCGGCGACCGAAACCCCGTCCATGATCGGCATCTGGATGTCGAGCACGGCCACGTCGAATTCCTTGGTCCGCCACAGGTCGAGGGCGGCGGAGCCGTCGACGGTCGCGCTGACGTCATGGCCGGCACGCCGCAGGCGGGCGCTGGCGACCTCACGGTTGACTTCATTGTCCTCCGCCAGCAGCACCCGGAGGCGCCGGGCGACGCGCAGGTGCCTGGCGGTCGGCTCGGTGTCGTCGAGCCCGGGGGGCTCGGTGCTGAATCGGGTCCAGAGCGCGGTCAGGCTCACCGGGCGGAAGAGCTGGGCTTGGCTGCGGAACTCGACTTCGGAGGACGTCACCAGGATCACCTGTTCGCGGGGGAAGGCCGGGAGGCGGGGGCTGACGTCGTCGGGCAGGTCGATGATGGCGCGATGGAAGGGCTCCTCGGCGGCCGCGGCGGCGGCCCAGAGGGCTTCCGCCGATTCGTAGGTGTCGGCCAGGACGCAGTCCGCGCCCCAGGTCGAGAGCGATTCCGCGAACCAGCGGCGCACGTCGGGATGTCCGCCGACGACGAGGATTTTCTGGCCTGCGAGGGCCGGGCGGGGCGGCGGGGCGAAGGCCGGGTTGGGTTCGACCATGATGGCGGCCTCGAAGGTCGAGCCGACGCCGACTTCGCTCGCGACCTTCATGTAGCCGTCCATCGCCTGCGTCAGGTTGCGGACGATCGTCAGGCCCAGGCCGGTGCCGCCGAAGCGGCGTGTCGTCGACGGATCGGCCTGGGTGAAAGGCTCGAAGATGCTCTCCAGCCGGTCGGCCGGGATGCCGATGCCCGTGTCACGGACCGTGAGCTGGGCGCGCAGGCGACCGTTCCGGTCTTCGAATTCCAGCGCCGCGTGCACGTGGCCGTTCTCGGTGACCTTGACGGCGTTGCCCACGAGGTTGGCGATCACGCGGCGGAACTTGATCGGGTCGCCGAGGACGGATTGCGGCGAATCGGCCTTGACGAGGGCCGCCAGCTCGACGCCCTTGCGGCCGGCCTGGTGCTGGAACTGGGCGGCGACTTCCTCCAGGGCGCGGACGGGGTTGAAGGGGATGCTCTCAATCGTGACGTTGCCGCGGTCGAGGCGGGAGAAGTCGAGCACGTCGCGCACGGTGTCCTCGAGTTCGCGCGCGCAGGACTGGATCTTGAGGAGCACCTCGGGCGTCGGCCCCGTCGGCGATTCGAGGTTGGTCTCGCAGAGCCCCTGGATGGCGTTGATCGGGTTGCGGATCTCGTGGGTCACGTTGGCCACGAACTGCCATTTCGCGGCGGCGACCTCCTCGGCTTTCTCTAGCGCGATGCGCAGGCGGTTCTGTTCGTCGACCGATTCCGTGATGTTGAGCGCGAAGGTCAGCAGGCCGTTGGGCAGGCCGCCGCCGCCCTTGATGCGTTCGTGGACGACGCGGACGAGGCGGGAGCGGCGGTCCTGGGTCTCGAAGTGCATGACCGCGTGCAGGACGCGCTGGCCGGTGCGGATGACCTCTTCGTCGAACTGCCGGAACTGCTCGGCGGTCTGCGCCGAGAGGATGTCGGTGAGGGTGAGGTCGGCGACGTACCCGCGGTAGGGCAGGGCAAGGAACTCGTCGAGGCTGCGGCTGGTATGCAGGATGCGTCCTTGCAGGTCGCGGAAGATGATGAAGTCCGGCGAGTTCTCGATGAGGGTGCGGGCGAGGCTCATGCCCGAGCGGGGCGTGAGGATCGGGGCGCCGTTGACCTGCGGGTCCTCGGCGAAGATCAGCCAGACCTGCCGGTCGAACCTCGGGTCGGGCTGCAGGATGATCTTCGCGGCGCGGATCGGCTCCCCGGCATGGACGTTGCGCAGCTCGAGCATCCCGCTCCAGGCGGACCAGCGCGCGGCGGAGTAGAGGAGCGTCGAGGCAGGCTGGCCGTTCTCGAGTTCCAGGAAGATCCGATCGATGTTCGTCCCGGTCTGGACCTTGCGGCCGACGGTGCGTTCGACGAGCGGGTTGGCGAACAGCACCTCGCCCTTGCGGCTGCAGACCAGGAAAGGCCAGGGCAGGACGTCGGGTAATGTGGACAGGTCCGCCATCGGGTCGGGCTTAGCCTGAGGGTTTGGCCGGCGGGGACAATCCTCCAAGTGCTAGGGGGAAGGCACTAATGAACAGGGGTAGGGG
>JBJTAX010000164.1:0-7379 GCA_046091055.1 Verrucomicrobiota bacterium
ATCCTGAACATCGCCCAGCCCTCCAACAACATCTCGCACGGCTTCGAAGGCACGCGCGTGGTGCTCGATGACGGCATGGTCATCACCGGCATGGTGCTGTCCTCCGGCGACCCTCTAATGATCAAGTCCATGGGCGGCCTCGTGCAGTCCGTGCCGCGCGCCCGCATCAAGGAAGAGAAGCCGCTGGGTCGTTCGCTCATGTTCACGCCGGCCCAGATGGGGCTGACGGAGCAGGGCGTGGCGGACATCGCCGCCTACCTGCGGAGTCTCTGATAGCAGGGCCAGGATCAGGGCCCGGGCTAGGGCTAGTTGAAATCGGGTCGGGGTCTGCGGACTCCGGCCCTTCTTGTTTCTCGCCGGCGCATGGTGGCCGAAGGTTGGGGCACGACCAAGTTCGTGCCCTTCGTAAATATTGCCCTACACGGAGACGATGATGAGGGCGTGGCGTAGCCCCGCCCCTTCCTGCGTTCACCATTCGGCGAACGCCTCATCCCCAAGATTTTTCCTGGTAGCATCGTTTATTCTGTCCTTAGTCCTAGCTCTGGCCCTATTTGTTCCGTCATGCGTTCGCCCCTCGTCGCCTTGTTCCTCTCGGTCGGTCTGCTTTTCGGTCAGGCCAAGAAACCGGCCAAGAAGACCGCCGTCGCCGCGCCGGTCGCGGAAGCCCCGGGTCAGTGGATCCTCGGCACGGTCGGGGTCGGCAAACAGAAGGACGGCTCCATCGATTCCACCGGACTCAAGGGTTTGGCGATCCGCCTCGGTGACGACGGCAAGAAGGGCATCGCTTACGACCTCGACCTCTGCCGCCCGATCGGCGCGTGGGCGGGCAAATTCACGACCGAGATGAACCTGATGTCCCGCGGGGATTACCCGACGGCCATCGGCGAGACGATCTTCGTGGCCGCCGATGTGGCAGGTTTCATGCCCGGCGCCGATGCGACCACGCTCTCTCCGCGGAAAGGCTTCGGGCCGCTGCCCGTTGGCCAGGCCCGCTTCAAGGGTTTCCATAATGCCGGCCGTTCCGTCGTCGTCCGCTGGGACGTCGGCGGCGTGGCCGTCGACGAGACCGCCGAAGTCGTCACGGCCAACGAAGTCCAGTTCGTCGTCCGCACCCTCGAGGTCGCGCCTTCCGCCAAGGGGGTCACCATCATGCTGGGAAAGTCGGCTGACGCCGCCCGCATCGTCACGCTCGGCGCCAGCAAAGTCGAGCAGCTCGACGGACAGGTCGTCGCCCGGGTCGACGGCTCCAAGGACGTCACCACGGTCCGGGTGGCGATTCTGCCGACCGGCGTGCCGCTGCCGCAGTCTTTCGACACCGAACCGCCGTCCAAACTCCTCAAGGTCGCCAAGAGCCTCTGGCCTGAGACAGTCGAGACGGCCGGCAAGCTCTCCGAGAAGGCTGGCGAAGCTTATGTGGTGGACGACGTAAAGCTCCCGGTGACCAATCCCTGGAAGAACCCGATGTTCACCTCGGCCTTCGATTTTCTTCCGGACGGACGCGCGGTCATCAGCACCTTCCATGGCGACGTATTCATCGCGTCCGGCATCGATGAGATGCTGGAGAAGGTCACCTGGCGTCGGTTCGCCGCGGGCCTCTATCATGCGCTCGGGCTCAAGGTCGTGAACGGCGAGATCTACGTCACCTGCCGTGACGGCGTCTGGAAGCTGCGCGACACGAACGACGACGGCGAGTGCGATTCTTATGAGGCGTTCAACTTCGATCTCATGGTCACCAAGAGTTTCCACGAATTCACCTTCGACCTGCAGACCGACCCGGCCGGCAACTTCTACGTCATCAAGGCAGGCCCGGTCCGCAAGGGTGGCCGCGGCTTCGACGAGATCTGCGACCATCATGGCGCTCTCCTGAAGATTTCGCCCGATGGAACAAAGAGCGAACTCTTCGCCTCCGGTTTTCGAGCCCCTAATGGCATGGCTATCAGCCCGACCGGCCAGCTCACCACCGGTGACAACGAAGGCACCTGGACGCCCATGTGCCGGCTCAACTGGGTCAAGCAGGGCGGCTTCTACGGCGTGGTCGACCTCGCCCACCGCGCGACGCCCCCGACCGACTACGATCGCCCGTTGTGCTGGTTCCCCTAGGACGTCGACAACTCCAGTGGCGGACAGGTCTGGGTGACCTCCGATAAGTTCGGCCCGTGGAAAGACCGCCTGTTGCATCTCAGCTACGGCACCTGCTCCTTGTTCGGCGTCTTGCCGCAGGAAGTGACCTTCAACGGCCAGCCGCAGATGCAGGGCGGCGTCACCCGCTTCCACGTCGACGTTGCTAGCGGCGCCATGCGGGCCCGTTTCAATCCGAAGGATGGTCAGCTTTACGTCACCGGCCTGCGCGGTTGGCAGACCACCGCGACGCAGAACGGCTGCTTCCAGCGCGTCCGCTACACCGGCGCCGCCACCCGTATGCCCATCGCCCTGGTCGCGACCAAGAAAGGCATCAAGCTCGACTTCGCGTGCGAGATCGACCCCCAGGCCGCCGCTGACGCGGGCAATTTGAACATCGAGATCTGGAACTACGTCTGGTCCTCGGCCTACGGCTCGCCGGAGATCTCCACGACCGAGACCAAGGTCGCCGCGACCGAGCTCGGTAACGACGGTCGCCTTCAGTTCAGCAGGGCCCAGATGGCGGAGCGCAAGCACGACCCTCTCGTCGTGAAGTCCGCGACCTTGTCCGCCGACCGCAAGTCCGTCTTCCTCTCGATTCCTGACCTTCGTCCGGCCATGCAGATGCGGCTCAAGTACGAGCTCAAGTCCGCGGATGGCGCCGAACTGCGCGGGCAGGTGATCAATACGATCCACTCCTTGGCCGAGTAAGCATGCATAAGTTCACCCTCTTGATGTCGTGCGTCTCGTTCGCTTTGGCGGCTGAGGCACAGTCTGGCGCCCCGTCGGACCGACTAGACCTGTCTTCATGGAAGCTCACCTTGCCGGTCGATACGCCGATAAAAGGCACGCCTGACGAGCTCATGAGCAAGGAGCTGAAAGGATTCGTCGACCAAAGGCATTTCTTCGTCGATGGCGAAGGAAGCGTCGTTTTCCGAGCGCATTGTGACGGAGTGACCACCAAGGGCTCACGCTACCCACGCAGTGAATTACGTGAGCTTTCGAATGGTCGCGACGCGTCCTGGGATACGGAGGGAGAAAAGATCAGGATCATGGAGGCGAAGATCCGGGTGACTGGCTTGCCCAAGAACAAACCTCATGTCGTCTTTGCCCAGATACACGATGCACGCGACGACGTACTGATGTGCCGTATGGAGGGGCAGACCTTGCTCATCGAGAGAGGTGGCCATCCTGACGTCGTACTGGCGCGTAATCATCCGTTAGGGAGACCGTTCGACCTCCGGATCGAGGCGGGGGGTGGTCGGATCAGGGTCTGGTTCGATGGCAAGTCCGCCTTGGACTGGCCCACGGTCGCCCGTGGTTGTTATTTCAAGGCCGGTTGCTACACCCAGTCTAATCTCGCAAAAGCTGATAATGCCGAAGCATTCGGCGAGGTCAGATTTTCGCGCCTTGTGCTTCGTTGAATCGTCCGACTTCAGAAGCCGGTCATGACCGAAAGCGCATGATCCGGCGGTATTCCGCCGGAGTCATGTTCTCGGAGCGGCGGAAGGCGGCGAAGAAGGAGTTCAGGTTCGGGTAGCCGCAACGGTGGGCGATGGCCTCGATCTTCTCGGAGGAGCCGGCGAGCAGGCGTTTGGCCGAGACGATACGCACGGTGCGCAGGCGCTCGCCCGGCGTGCAGCCGACATGCTTGACGAAGGCCTGGCGGAGGCCGCGCTCGGACATGTGCGCGATGGCCGCCAGTTCCTTGACGCCCAGCGGGCCGGCGAAGTGGTCGGTGATGTGGTGCAGAGCCCGGACGACGCCTTCATGGCCGGTGGCCAGGATGTCGCTGCTCATCCGGGTGATCACGCCCGCGGGCTGGATGCGGACCGGTTCGGGCGGGGGCGTCTCGCCGCGCATGAGCCGATCCAGGAGTTCGGCGCCGCGGTAGCCTTGCTCTTCGAGGTTCGTGTCGACGCCGGAGACGTATTTCTTGATCGCACCGACGGAGAGCAGGTAATCGTCGATACCCACGATGGCAACCTGCGTCGGCACGTGCAGGCCGGCCTCCTCGCAGAGCTCGCGGATCTCGACGGCGAGGGTGCCGTTGGCGGCGAAGACCGCGAGGGGCTTGGGCGCCGCCTTGAGGCGCGTGAGCAGCCAGGCCCGGCGACGCGGCCATTCGTCACGGGCGTCGGTCTTCTTGCCGGGGTTGGTCCAGCGCAGGTGTTCGCACGGGAGGGCGCGTCGGCGGAGGGTCTCCATGAAGGCCTGGCCGCGCTCGACCTGCGACCAGTTCTCGGTGTCGCTGAAGAAGCAGAAATGCCCCATGCCGCGTTCGATGAAATGTTCGGCGGCCAGCTCGCCGGTCTTCGCGTGGTCCTGCACGACGTGGGCGAAGGGGGTGCCGCGGCGACGCAGGGAGAAGTCGACGGTCGGCTTGTCGGCCTTGAGCACGAAGTCCGCCAGATCGTCGCCGGCCCCGAGCCAGGCGAGGATGCCGTCGCCGTCCCATCCCCACGGGATCACCTTCTCGTGGATGATGCTGTGGGAGGCAAGGTGCCAGCGGTGTTCCGACGCGTAGGTCGCGATGCCTTGCAGCAGCCGGTGGTCATACCAGCCGAGGGCGAGCAGGATGTTGCGGGTCGGTTTCACGGTTCTTTGTCAGGTCATCTCCCTTTACGCAGGGCGTAGGCACGATGTTCTGAAACGTGCTCCTGCTGGCAACTGCCGATAATTGCACTAAATATCAGAAACACGGCATCACCTGTCGCCAAAGGCGGCGGGGACGTTCGCCTTTGTTCAAGCGTCCTTGCGGGAGTCCAGGTCCATCCAGCGGGCCAGGGCTTCGGCGTGCTCGGCTTCGGCGGCGTGAAGTCGCTTCTGCAGGGCCGCGGCCTTGGCGCCACCATCTTTGTAGATCTCAGGGTCGCCGAGTTGCACGGTGAGCTGGGCCTGTTCGGCTTCGAGCTGCTCGATCTTGCCGGGCAATGTCTCGAGTTCCTTGCGCTCCTTGTTGTTCAGCTTCGCGCCGGCCGGAGCCGAGGACTTCGCCGCCGCCGTCGGCTTCGAGACGGCGGGCGTCGCCGTCGTGCGCTTGGCCACCGCGATGCGGGCGAGTTCGTTGCGCCAGTCGGTATAGCCGCCGGCGTGTTCGGTCACGATGCCGTCACCTTCGAAGACCAGCGTGCTGGTCACGACGTTGTCGAGGAAGGCGCGGTCGTGGGAGACCATGATCAGCGTGCCGGCGTAGTCGACGAGGATGTCCTCCAGGACGTCGAGCGTCTCGGCGTCGAGGTCGTTGGTCGGTTCGTCGAGCACGAGCACGTTGGCCGGCTTGGTGAAGAGGCGGGCGAGCAGGAGACGGTTGCGTTCGCCGCCCGAGAGCACCTTGGCCTTGGAACGGGCGCGAGAGGGGTCGAAGAGGAAGTCCTGCAGGTCGCTGATGACGTGGCGCGAACGTCCTTGGACCACGACCGAGTCCCCGTCGCCGGCGAGGTTCTCCGCGACGGTCTTGTTGTCGTCGATCTGGTCTCGCATCTGGTCGAAGTAGACGACTTCCAGCTTCGTCCCGAACTTCAGGTCGCCGGAGGTCTGGGCCAGCTGGCCGAGGAGCATCTTGACGAGCGTCGTCTTGCCGGCGCCGTTCGGTCCGATGAGGCCGACCTTGTCGCCGCGGTTCAGCACGAGGCTGAAGTCGCGGATGAGCGGCTGGCCGCCCGGATAGGCGAAGGCGATGTTCTCGGCTTCGACCACGCGGACGCCGGAGCGCTCGGCTTCGCTGATCTCCATCTTGGCCGAACCCGTGGCGCCGCGCATGGCGCCGCGCTGGGCGCGCATCTTGATGAGCGCCTCCATGCGGGCGTTGGATTTCGTGCGACGGGCGCCGGGGCTGCGGCGGGACCAGGCCTCCTCCTGGCTGAGCTTCTTCTCGAAGGCCGCCCGTTGGCGTTCTTCGGCTTCGAAGAGCTCCTCCTTGCGGACAAGGTAGGTGTCGTAGTCGCAGGACCAGCTGGAGAGCTTGCCGCGGTCCAGCTCGATGATGCGGTTGGCCATCCGACGCAGGAAGGCGCGGTCGTGGGTGACGAAGAGCAGGGGGATCTTCTGTTCGAGCAGGAACTCCTCCATCCACAGGATGGAATCCAGGTCCATGTGGTTGGTCGGCTCGTCGAGCAACAGCAGCCCGGGCTTGGCGGCGAGGGCCTTGGCGAGGAGGCACCGGCGCTTCAGGCCGCCGGAGAGGGCGTCAAACGCGCGGTCCTCTGGGAGGCCGAGGCGGGCGATGAGGTCGTCGACGCGTAGGTCCTTCTCCCAGTCCTCGGAGGCGTCGTCGTCGCGGAGGCCGGAGGTCACGATGTCCCGGACGTTGCCCGGGAGGCTTTCGGGGATCTCCTGGGTCAGGCGGGCGATGCAGACCCCGTCAGGGATGGTCACCGTGCCGGTGTCCGGCGCCGTTTCGCCTGCCGCGATGCGCATCAGGGTGGTCTTGCCGGCGCCGTTACGACCGAGCAGACAGACTCGTTCGCCTTCCTCGATCTGCAGGTTGAGGTGGTCCAGGACGGGCGGACCGCCGAAGCTGACATAGACGTCGAGGAGACTGAGAAGGGCCATCGCCCGGAGATGTGGGGAAGGGGAAGGGCGGAGGCGAGGAAAATGGGCGCAACTGCCATCAGGCCATCAACCCCCGGATCACCGTGCCGCCAACTGGCTGAGCTGCTTGAAGCGGCCGGCGTGGTAGTAGGTGAGTTTGTTGTCGTCGAGGCCGAGGAGGCGCAGCAGGGCGATAGAGCATGGTCTCATGGCGGATGCGCAGACCTGCTCTTCAGTATTTGATCGGTACGCTGATGCCGCCCTGTCTTGCCGAGGCATAGATGGCCTCGATGATGCGGATGTCGCGCAGGCCCATCGCGCCGTCGGCCTTGAAAGGCGTCTTGTTCGTGATGGCATTGGCGAACTCGTCGAGCAGCACGGCGAGCTGCAAAGTATCTTCGGCGGGCACTTCCTTTTTGTTCACGACGAGGCGCTTCGGATTGGGTTTGTTGCCGGTGCTTTGTGCATAGACACTGCCTTTGTCTCCGGGGAGGATTTCCACGCTGCCTTTCGGGCCCAGCGTGGTGCATTGATGGAAGCTGTTGCTGTAGCTGGCGCGGCAGAGAGCCTGGAAGCCGTCGTCGAACAGCAGTTCGAAGCTCATCGTTTCCTCCACGCCTTCGGGGAAGAGGTCCTTGTGCCGCGTGGCCGGAAAAGCGCGGACGGACACGGGCACCTTGCCGGTGAGGTAACACGCGGCCTGCACGGGATACACGCCCGTGTCGAAC
>JBJTAX010000165.1:0-5986 GCA_046091055.1 Verrucomicrobiota bacterium
ATGTGCGAGACGTCGAAGAGACCGGCCGCCTGGCGGACCGCCAGGTGTTCCTCGATGATGCCTGCGTATTGCACCGGCATCTCCCAGCCGGCGACGGGGACGAGGCGCGCGCCGAGTTCGACGTGCAGGGCGAAGAGCGGCGTGCGGGCGAGCGTTTCCGGCATAGGCCTCCGAAGGTGCGGCGCCGGCGGGATGTTCCAACAAAAAAGCCCGGCCGAGCGGCCGGGCTTTTCGGAGCGGAGCGGTGTCCGGCTCAGAGGCCGAGTTCCTTGCGGAGCGCGGCGAGGGCGGCCTTGAAGTCTTCTTCCGAGATGGCCTTTTCGCGGCGCTTGCTCTCGAGGAGGGCGTAGCGGGAGCTGAACTCGGAATACTACAGGGCCGCGGCTCGGGCCTTGGCTTCGGCGTCGGCCTCGTTGGCCTTGGCGACCGCGGCTTTCTGCTCTTCAAGGGCTTTCTGGATTTCGACGAGGCTCTTGGCCGCTTCGTCCTTGGCCTGCTTGGCGGCGAGTTCGGAGCGGCGCTTCAGTTCGTCGGCGCGCGCCGCCAGGGACTTGATCGCCGCTTCGGCGTTGGCCTGCGAATCCTTGAGGGCCTTGATTTCGGCGGCGTAAGTCTGCTCGAGGCGGGCGAGGCGGGCGGCGGAATCCTTGGCGGATGCGTCCGAGGCTTGGGCCGACTTGGTTTCGGCGATGCCCTTGTTGAGCTTGGCCAGACGGGCCTGAGCCTCGGCTTCCTTGGCGGCGAGGGCGGCTTGCACCTTGGCGGCGGCCTCCTTGGCGGCGTCGATGTCTGACGGCAGCCCCTTCTTCCCGGCGACTTCTTCGCCGATGGCCTTCTTGGAAAGCATCTCGAACTCCTTGAGGTCGGCGGGGGGCACTCCGGGCTCGCCGGCAGCGAGCTCCTTGGTCAGGTTGATCTCCAGCGTGGCGGGGAAACCATATTCGACGCCTTTGCTCTTGGAGATGAGGCGCGGCTTGAGTTCGGTCGTATGGGTGACGTAGCCACCCTTGCCGACCTGCAGCTCGTAATTCTTGGAGCGGTCAAGCTTGATGGTGGTCGGCGTCCGGCCGACGGCGGAGCCGTTGAGCCGCACGGCGGCCGCGGTCGGACTCGACGAGACGGAGACGGTGTCGATGTTGGCGGAGTCGGTCGAGGACTGGCACCCGGAGAGGGCGACACCGAGGGCGACGAGGGAAACAGGGATTCTCATGTTACTGGACTTGGGGTGAAAGGGTTTCCTTCAAAGTCGGCAGGGATTCAACCCCTAAACGCCGAAGCGCCGAGGGTTGACACCGCCGGGCTGTGAACAACCCTGTGAATGAGGGCAAAAAGCCAGCATAGCTCAGTCGGTAGAGCAGCCGCCTTGTAAGCGGCAGGTCGTCGGTTCAAGTCCGACTGCTGGCTCCAGCCCCTGCTTTTCGCGGTTCAGGCTCCGGGCAAAGCCCCCCAGTGGGGGGCTTGTCGCAGGGCGTCGGCCACCCGGACCACCGGGCGGGCCGCCGCGACGTCGTGGACGCGGAGCATCGCGCAGCCTTGGGAGATTCCCCAGGCCGCGGTGACATCATTGCCGGCCGCGCGGCGCAGCGGATCGGGTTCGTCGAGCACCAGGCCGAGGGTCGACTTGCGGCTCGTCCCGAGCAGGACGGGATAACCCAGCGCGGCGACCTTGGAAAGTTCGCGCACCAGCATCAGGTTCTGAGCGGCCGTCTTCCCGAACCCGAAGCCGGGGTCGGTCCAGAGCTGTTCGCGGCGGATGCCGGCCGCGAGCGCGCGGCGCAGCGAGCCGCGCAGATCTCCGAGGATTTCCGGCCAGAAATCGGCGTAATCCGGCTGTTTCCGGCGGTGCATCAGGATGAGCGGGCAACGCAGGCGAGCGCAGGCGGCGGCCATCGGCGAAGCCTCGTCGACGGCTTCGAAGCGACCGCCTTCGACGTCGTTGACCAGGTCGGCGCCGGCCTCCACGCAAGCCACGGCGACGGCGGCCTTGTAGGAGTCGACGGAAAGCACCGCCTGGGGGAAACGTCGGCGGATGGCCCGGAGCGCCGGGAGCACGCGCGCCAGTTCGGTTTCGGCTGAGACCGGTGTCGCGCCCGGGCGGGTGGATTCCGCGCCGAGGTCGAGCACGTCGGCGCCGTCGGCGAGCAATGTTTCGGCGCGGGCGACCGCCGCGTCGGCGTCGGGCAGCTGGCCGCCGTCCGAAAACGAGTCGGGGGTCAGGTTCATGATTCCCATCAACAGGGTGCGCCGCCGCCAATCGGGCAGGGGGGTGCCATGAGGGCTGGTCCAGGACATGGCTCGGGGTTAGGCAGGTGACCGTCGGGCGCAACCCCCAAGCCCGTCGGCGGTAGAAGCCGAGTCGCTCAACTGTTATTAGGGCATATGATGGGTTTTATTAAAGTTAAAGCATTGACTATCATAAGTTTAACACAACTTACCAGCGAGGTCGCTCAAAAGAAGTCTTTTTAAGAGCGTTTTCCCCTGCCGGGGCTTGCAAATCGCCGCCTTTTTACGGACTTTGCGCCGTCCGAAACTCTCTCTCCATGTTTTCTCGCTTTCTTAGTCGGGCAGGTCTTTTCGCCGCCCTCCTCCTGGCCGTCTTCATGGCGGGATGTTCCAAGGAAGAACTGACCGTCCGTCAGTCGACCATGGACCCCAAGGGGCCGGTCGCCCAGGTGCAGTTCGAGGTCTTCATGGACACCGTCTGGCTGGTGGTCGTGTTGTTCGCGCTCGTCGGCGGCCTGCTGGTCTACGCCGTGATCAGGTTCCGCGCCCGCCCGGGCGACGAGGACAAGCCGGCCATCGTCGAGGAAGGACACGGCAACCCCCTCATCGAGATCGGTCTCATCACCGCCTCGATCGGCGCGCTCGTCATCATCGCGATCCCGACCCTCGGCGCCATCTGGTACACGGACGACGTCCCGGCCGAGCGGGTCCCCGAGTCCAAGCTTTCCGCCTGGTATCCGCGCGTCGAAGGCGGCCGCGAGAACTACGCCCAGACCGTCGCGGAGCAGGTGCTCGAGGTCGACGTCATCGGCAAGCAGTGGTGGTTCCGTTTCGAATATCCGCAGCTCGGCCTGACCAACGACGCCAAGCATTCCGTCCCGAACGAGCTCGTGATCCCCAAGGGCAAGGCCGTCCGCATCAACCTCCGTTCCGAGGACGTCATCCACTCCTTCTGGGTGCCCAAGATCGCGGGCAAGGTCGACCTCATGCCCGGCCGCAGGAACCACATGTGGATCCAGGCCGACCAGGCCGGCCACTACTACGGCCAGTGCGCCGAGTTCTGCGGCGACTCGCACGCCTACATGCTCTTCCGCGTCGAAGTCGTCGAGCCCGCGGAGTTCGCCAAGTGGGTGCAGAAGCAGAAGACCGACGCCGCGCCCGTGGCCGCCGGCTCCAAGGCCGAGCAGGGCAAGGCCCTCTTCGCCGCCAAGAGCTGCGCCATGTGCCACAACGTCGGCGGCCACTTCGGCGCCGGCGCCTTCGGCCCGGACCTGACGCACGTCGCCTCGCGCAAGTCGCTCGCCGGCGCCTGGCTCGACAACCGCGACGCCGTCCAGCAGCGCGCGCTCGAGCAGAAGACCGGCAACACCGAGGACTCCGTCCCCGTCGACCCGGCCACGCTCAAGGCCAACCTCATCCGGTGGATCGGTTCGTCCGGCGTCGCGCACGGCGCCGACGGCAAGGCGACCCAGGACGTCAAGCCCGGCAACCGCATGCATTATTACAAGATGTTCAACGTGGCCGGCCTCCGCGAGACCAACCAGCGGTTCACCGCCGAGGAGCTCGACGCCCTCGCCGAATACCTCCTCACCCTGAAGTAAGCCTTCCTCCCCTTCACACCCATGTCCCACGATTCCCATCACGCCCCGGTCGCCTGCAAGACCGAGCTGGCGCCTGAGCGCAGCGACCTCGGCCTCTACCGCCCGGACCGCGCCACCGGCTGGACCGACTGGCTGACCACCGTCGACCACAAGAAGATCGGCATCCTGTACGGCGCCTTCGCCATGCTCTACTTCCTGGTCGGCGGCGTCGAAGCGCTCGCGATCCGCACCCAGCTGGCCCGCCCGGACAACGACTTCATCACGGCGCGCATGTACAACCAGCTGTTCACCATGCACGGCACCACGATGATCTTCCTCGGGGTCATGCCGCTGTCCGCCGCGTTCTTCAACTTCCTCGTGCCCCTGCAGATCGGCGCCCGCGACGTCGCCTTCCCGCGCCTCAACGCCTTCTCGCTCTGGACGTTCGTCTTCGGCGCGTTCGTGCTCAACGCCTCGTGGCTGTTCGAGTTCGGCCACCTCGCCGGCTGGTTCGATTCCTTCGCCTGGCACAAGGCGCTCGTCTACACCGACTTCGCCCCGGCCAACGGCTGGTTCAGCTACGCGCCGCTCTCCGGCACCTTCGGCCAGAACGGCCAGGCCCTGCGCTTCACCGGCGTCGGCACCGACTTCTGGATCATCGGCATCCAGGTGCTCGGCATCGCCTCGCTGGCGGCCTCCTTCAACTTCATCTGCACCATCATCAACATGCGCGCCAAGGGCATGACCATGATGCGAATGCCGGTGTTCACCTGGATGACGCTGGTCACCGCGGTGCTCATCATCCTGGCCTTCCCGGCCATCACCGTCGCGCTGATCGAGCTCATGTTCGACCGCGCCTTCGGCGCCAACTTCTTCAACCCCTCCGCCGGCGGCCAGCCCGTCCTGTGGCAGCATCTCTTCTGGATCTTCGGCCATCCCGAGGTCTACATCCTCGTCCTCCCGGCGATGGGCATCGTCTCGGAAGTGCTCCCGACCTTCACCGGCAAGTCGCTCTTCGGCTACCCGATCATCGTCTTCTCCGGCGCCGTCATCGGCTTCCTCGGCTTCGCCGTCTGGAGCCACCACATGTTCACCACCGGCCTCGGCCCCGTGCCGACCGCCGCGTTCGCGCTCCTCACGATGGCCATCGCCGTCCCGACGGGCGTGAAGATCTTCAACTGGCTCGGCACGATCTGGGGCGGCCGCATCCGCTTCACCCCGCCGATGGTGCTCGCCCTCGGCTTCATCTGGATGTTCATGTGCGGCGGCTTCTCCGGCATCATGCACTCCTCGGCGCCCGCCGACTCCCAGCAGCAGGACAGCTACTTCGTCATCGCGCACTTCCACTACGTGCTCCTCGGCGGCGTGCTCCTCGGCCTGATGGCCGGCCTCTACTTCTGGTTCCCCAAGATCTTCGGCCGCATGCCCAACGCCACGGTCGCGTACGTCGCCTCCGGCCTCGTCATCCTCGGCTTCAACCTCGCCTTCGGCCCGATGCACTACCTCGGCCTCGCCGGCCAGCCGCGCCGCACGCACACCTACCACGCCGGCAACGGCTGGGAGACCTGGAACTTCGTCGCCACCATCGGCGCCTACGTCCTCGGGATCGGCGTCTTCCTCGCCTTCGTCAACCTCGTCTGGACGGCGTTCCGCGGCAAGAAATGCTCCGACGATCCGTGGGACGGCCGCACCCTCGAGTGGTCGCTGCCTTCCCCGGTGCCGGAATACAACTTCGCCCAGGCGCCCGTCGTCGCCACGCGCGACGCCTTCTTCGAGGACAAGCACGGCACCCGCCGCATCGGCTCCGAGAACGACGGCGGCGACGCCGGCGTCCACATGCCCAGCCAGTCCTGGATGCCGCTCCTGGCCTCCGCGGGCTTCCTCTTCATCGGCTTCGGCATGCCCATGATGGCCATGGGCGTCCCGCACGCGGGCTGGCTCGTCATCAGCGGCCTCGGCGTCCTCTTCCTCGGCATCTGGCTCTGGGCCCTCGAAGGACCGGGCGGCTACATGCTCAAGACGCCGGCCATCGGCGCCCGCGACGCCTTCCCCGAGCACAAGCACGGCACGAAGCGTATCGCCTCCGAGGCCGACGGCGGCGAGGCCGGCGTCCACATGCCCAGCCAGTCCTGGATGCCGATGCTCGCGGCCGGCGGTTTCCTCTTCATCGGTTTCGGCATGCC
>JBJTAX010000166.1:0-5270 GCA_046091055.1 Verrucomicrobiota bacterium
GGGCGGAGATGGCGCTCCGCCTCGGCCTCGTCCGCGAAGGAGCGGGCGAGAATGTGGGCCAGGGGTTCGCTAACCCCCAGCGTTGCCGCGATGCGACGGGCAAGCCCGGCGTCCGCGGCCCGGTGAGACCAGGCGGCCATAGGAATAAGGCGCCTTAGGCGTCCTTTTCGGAGCCCGCCTCCCAGGAGTAGGTGCGCGGGAGTTCCGCGGCGTCTACGCCCTTGCGATCGCCCTTGTGCCACCAGTAGAAGACGGGGCTCGCGATGAAGATCGAGGAGAAGGTTCCGGTCAGCACGCCGTAGATGAAGATCTCGCCGTAGAGCCGGACGTCGCCGGCGCCGAAGGCCCAGAGGGCGACGGCGCAGAGGAAGACCGTAGCCGCGGTGAGCGTCGTACGGGAAAGCGTGCGGTTGATGGCGAAGTGGATCACGTCGCGGAGCCCGCGGCCGGGGTTGGCCTGGAGCTCCTCGCGGATGCGGTCGAAGACGACGATGGTGTCGTTGATCGAATAGCCGATGATCAGCAGGATCGCCGCGATGAGGGTCGCGTTGAACTGGCCGCCGAAGAAGACGAACAACGCGACGGTGAGCAGGACGTCGTGCAAGGTGGCCACCATGGCGGCGACGCCGAAGCCGGTCTCGAAGCGCAAGGAGACGTAGAGTCCGATGCCGAGGAGCGCCAGGATCACGGACCAGACGGCGTTGGAGCGCAGCTCCGAGCTGACGGACCCGCCGATGGCCTCGCGGGAGAGCATCAGCTTGTCGACCGGGGCGGACCGGTCCTTGAGGACCTCGGGATGCTTGGCCTGGATGGCGCCGACGATCGCGGCGACGTTGGCGAACTCGCCCTTGGATTTGTCCTTGGTGAGTTCGGTCTCGATGCGGAGCGTCGGCTCGCCTCCGCCGACGGGGGTCTGGACGGTGACGGTGGTGTCCGGCAGGCCGACGGAGCCGGCCAAGGCGACGATCTTGCCGGTGTCGACCGCCACGCCGGGGGCGAGCGCGACCAACGTCGATTCGCCGCCGCGGAAGTCCTTGCCGAAGGCCTCCTTGCCCTTGATCGCGAGCTGGCCTAGGCCCACGGCGATGATCAGCCAGGAGGCGACGAACGCGGCGCGGGCGTAATGGAGGAAGGGTATCTGCAAGGTGGGCCGGAAGACCGGCAGGCCGAAGACGCGGGTCATCACGCCCTGCGAGAGCGCGAGTTCCTGCAGGCCGCGGCACGTCACCAGCGAGGTGAAGACCGTGGTGAAGATGCCGATCGTCAGAGTGATGCCGAAGCCGCGGATCGGACCCGTGCCCATGAACACGAGGATGAGGGCCGTCAGGAGCGTGGTCAGGTTGGCGTCGACGATCGTCCAGGTCGCGCGGGCGTAGCCTTCGCGCAGGGCGGCCGAGCGGTCCTTGCCGAGGGCGGCCTCTTCGCGGACGCGTTCGAAGATGAGGATGTTCGCGTCGACGGCCATGCCGAGCGTGAGCACGAGCGCGGCGACGCCGGGCAGGGTGATCGTGGCGCCGAAGTAGGCCATCGCCCCGAGGATCATCAGCAGGTTGAGGATCATGCCGAGGATGGCGATGAAGCCACCCCAGACGTAGAACCCGACCATGAAGAAGATGACGAGGCCCACGGCGACGAGCGAGGCCACGACGGACTTGCCTTGCGCGTCTTTCGCGAGCGAAGGGCCGACCGAGGTGACGTCCTGGATGAGCAGCGGGAACTCGAGGGGGTTGTTGAGCACGTTGGCGAGCTCGACGGCCTCCTCGCGGGAGAACGAACCCGTGATGGTCGCGCCGCCGCCGCGGATGGCGTCGCGGACGGTCGGGGCGGACTGCAGCTTGCCGTCGAGGACGATGGCGAGCTGGCCGATCGTACGGGCGTTGCCTTCGGATATCCTGGCGGTGAGGTCGCCGAACTTGCGGGAGCCTTCGTCGGTGAACTTCATGTCCACGTAGAAGGAGATGCCATCGTCGGAACGGCCGGAGGCCGTCCGGATGATCTTGCCGGTGGCGTCGGCGGCCTTGCGGACGTAATATCTCGTGACGGTGATGGCGCCGGTGCGGGCCTCGACGTCGCGCAGGGTCAGGACCTCGTAGGTCGAGATCGCGGAGGCGGTGCCGAGCGTCGGATCGACCGGCAGGGAACGGAGCGAATGCTCTCGCTCGGTCTCGGCCGGACGCTCGAACCGGTGGACTTGGCGGAACTCGAGCTTCGCGGGCTTCTTGAGCGCGTCGATGACATCGGGGTTGTTGGCGGCGTCCTCGCCCGGGAGCTGGACCTCGAGGGACAGGTCGCCGACGGGGCGGATGACCGGTTCGGCGACGCCGAACTGGTTGACGCGCTGCTCCATGACCTGGATCGCCTGGGCGACCATGTCGGCATGGGAGACGCCCGACTTGTCGCCGTCGGACTTCTGGCCGGATTCTGCGCCGGTAGGATCGACCTTGAGAGTGAAGGAAACCCCGCCCTGCAGTTCGAGGCCGAGCGTGAGGCGTCCCTGAGAGGAGACCAGCAGCTGCTTGAGCACTATGCCGTTGCGCTTGGCCTGATCGGGCTCGCTGATGATCTGCGCTTCGGTGAAGAAGAACGGACGGAGGTCGACCGGGGCGGAGCGGCCGCGGCCTTCGCCGATGTCGCGGAGGGCCTGGAAGTACGAGACCGACTTCTTGTCGGCCGGCGCGACGGGGTCCTTGTAGAGCTTCACGCGCTCGAGGGCTTCGGCGTGGAGCTTGTCGAATGCAGGCTTCTGCGCGATGACCTGCGTGGGCACGAACTGATCGAGAGGGGTCGGCGTGACCGGGTGGAACTCGAACCAGGCGACAGCCAGGGCGACGAGCGATACCGCGGTCTTCCAGAACCAGGTCCTGGACTTCATGGGGTCAGGGTCGTTGAGGGGTGAGCGGGCTCAGGCCTGGACGACGGCGTCGGCGTCCTTGCCCATGATGGCGGACTTATGGACGACGAGACGACCGGAATCGAGCTCGAGGGTGATGCGGTCGTCCTTGATGGAGACGACGCGACCGTAGATGCCACCGGCGGCGAGCACCTTATCGCCGACGGAAAGATCGGACTGGAGCTTTTCGAGCTCCTTCTGGCGCTTGCGCTGGGGAGCGAAGAGGAGGAAGTACATCCCTACGAAAAGCAGGGCGTACATCACCAGGATCGTCCAACCGCCGCTCTGCTCCTGCGGGGCAGCCGCAGGGGCAGAGCTGGATTGTGCTAGTCCTTGATTGATAACAGTTTGGAGGATATTCATTGTTCGTATTGTTAGGAAAGGGAAAGGCTGAATGTCTGGAAATGGGATAATGGGACAAAAAGGCAAGCCCCCGCATGCCCCGATTGGCTTTGATTACCCCCTGGGACCTGTCATTGTGAATAACTCTACATGAGCCAGCCCGCCCAGGAGCCGACCCAAGGCCCCGCCCCCGTCAAGCCCCTCACCCTGGCGGCCACCATCGCCGCGCTCGGCGTGGTCTTCGGCGATATCGGCACCAGCCCGCTCTACGCGTTCAAGGAATGCCTGCGGGTCAAAGATGCGGATTCCAACATCCTGGGGACGTCGCAGGTCGTGCCCCTCCTTTCCCTGATCATCTGGTCGCTGATCTTCGTGGTAATGGTCAAATATGTGCTGCTGGTGATGGAAGCCAACGAGGACGGCGAAGGCGGCATCATGACCTTGGTCTCGCTCGCCTCCGCAAGGGACAAGGAGAAAGCCAATCGAAAGCACCGCAGTTTCCTCGTTCTCCTGGGCGTCTTCGGCGCAGCCCTGCTCTACGGCGTCGGGGTGATCACGCCGGCCATCTCCGTGGTCTCCGCCCTCGAAGGCATCAAGGAAGCCAACGAACGGCTCCACGGCCCGCTGACGACCGGCTTCCTGAAATATTTCCTGCCGGGGGCCTCCGTCGCCATCCTTGCCGGCATCTTCTGGCTGCAGAAGATCGGCACCGGCCGGGTAGGGATGTATTTCGGCCCTATCACCCTGATCTGGTTCGTCGTCATCGGCGGCATGGGAGTCCTCTCGATGGCCATGAACAACGCCGTGATGGGCCAGATCATGTGGGCCTTCAATCCGCTGGAAGGACTGCACCTCCTGATCACCCACCCCGGCTTGGGCGTGCTGATCCTCGGCGCGGTGTTCCTTTCGGTCACGGGAGCCGAAGCCTTGTACGCCGACATGGGCCATTTCGGCCAGAAACCGATCCGGGCCGGCTGGTGCTTCATCGTCTTCCCGGCGCTGATCCTGAACTACCTCGGCCAGGGCGCCTGGGCCCTCGCCCACCCTGGCGAGCTGCTCGTGCCCGGCTTCAACCCGTTCTTCAACATGGCGCCCAACTGGGCGCAGATCCCGCTGGTCATCATCGCGACCTTGGCGGCGATCATCGCCTCGCAGGCCCTCATCGCGGGAGCGTTCTCGATCACCATGCAGGCCATCCAGCTGAACTACCTGCCCCGCATGCGCGTCGAGCGGACCTCCGACCTTGAGTCCGGCCAGGTCTACGTGCCGATCATCAACTGGGTGCTCATGATCGGCTCGGTCTACCTCGTCCTCCACTACGAGACCTCGGAGAACCTCGCCAGCGCCTACGGCATCGCGGTCAGCCTCACGATGCTCGTCACGACCATCCTGTTCGGCCAGTTCGTCCGGCAGCGCCTCGGGATCCCGTCGGTCGCGGCCTACGCCCTGCTGACGCCCTTCATCGCCCTCGAACTGCTCTTCGTGCTGGGCAATTCCCACAAGATCCTCCCCAACGGTTGGATGCCGCTCGCGATCGGCGTCGTGGTCTACTACCTCATGGCCGTGTGGAACAAAGGCCGCATCGCCAAGAAGGAGAAGATGAGCGAAGGCGACAGCGCGGGCGACTTCGAGAACTTCCTCGACAGCGTCGAGGACCGCTTCGTGGCGGGAAAGTTCGCGCGCGTGAAGGGCACGGCGATCTACCTCGCCGGTTCCACGAAATCGGTCCCGCTGGCCCTGGCTCACAACCTCAAGCACACCAAAGCCTTGCACGACCACATCAGCGTCGTGCTGGATGGCTGTGGTCAGCAGTTGCGAGACCAGATCAGCGGGGAGATGAGGGGTGTCACAGGGACTGACATACACCCAGGGCGTGCGGGCATGCCGAAGTGCCGTGAGCACCCCGGCCAGTGGCCCGCTGTGCGCCGGCAGGTCTGGGTCGTCAGCCAGCACCCGCGTAGGCTCGGTGCCCTCGGCACCGGCCCTCGCCAGTTCACGGGCGTATTCGGCAGGGTGCCGATTCGCAATAATCCACATC
>JBJTAX010000167.1:0-13062 GCA_046091055.1 Verrucomicrobiota bacterium
GACTTTGACCTGACGCAGGAAGGAGTTCGACAGGATGGCGAACTGCTCTTCGAAAGCCTCGTCGAGGTCGTCCGCGGTCTGGCCGAAGTTGGCGACACCTTCGCCGGCGGTCGCCATGCCCGTCATGAGGGACTCGTTGAAGCCGTGGCCGAGGCCGACCGTGGAGGTCGTGATGCCGGCGCCGGCGGCCTTGGTGACGCGGGCGAAGATCTCGGACTCATTGACGAGGCCTTGGTTGGCCTGGCCGTCGCTGAGCAAGATGACGCGGGCGATGCGGTCCTTGCGGGTGAAGGGCGCGAGCTGCTTCATGGCTTCTTCCCAGCCGCCGAAGAGGTCGGTCGAGCCGCGGGCGTCGATGCCCTTGATGCGACGGATAAGATCCTCGCGGTCGGTCACCGTGGTGAGCGGCTGGACGACTTCGATGTGGCTGTCGAAGGCGACGATGGACACGCGATCATCGTTGCGCAGGCCGCGGACGATGCGGACGGCGCTTTCGAGGGCGGCCTCAAGGGGGCGGCCGGACATCGAGCCGGAGCGGTCGATGACCAGGGCGAGGTCGAGCGGGGCGCGGGGAGTGGCGACGACGTCAGTCGGCTGGCTGGGGGCGACGAGACGGACGAGGACGTGCGTCGCGTCGGCGGCGGCGCGGAGGAAGCCCTTCTTCAGGGGCAGGATTTCGATTTTGGGTTGGTTCATGGGAGGAATCATCACCCCCACTGTGAACCGGACTTCTTAAAATGTCAACATCAACATAGATACTATTTGGTCATTACTACCTAAAAGTCACTGTCATAATCATAAATACTTGTTCATCAACGATCTTTTAAAATTTTCTGCGATTTCTAACAGTTCTTCTTTGGTCGGGTTCACGCGGCTATCGATGTTGAAGTGGGCTTCGCACCAATGGGTCAGCCTTAGTTTGGTCCACCTTTCCGTCTTGGGCTCGTCTCCGCGTGAGGTGGGGTTGAAGGCCAGGAGTTGTTCGAAGAGATTGCGGGCGGCCGGGGACAGGTCTTCGCGCGCCATCTCCTTTTTTATCATCAGGCGCAGGGCCTCTGCCGGGCTGTCGTCGGAGTCGGCGATCTGCCGGAGTTGCTGTAAGGTCGCGTAGCTGCTCTTGCGTCGGAACTTGGGTGCGGACGTGTCCGGCGAGTCGTCATCGCGCGCCGAGAACATCAGCGGGGAGAAGTCACGGACCGACCTGGCGGCAGGCTCGGCGACCGATTCCGGTTCGCTGCGTCGGGTCCGGAAGAAGAGCTTTTCCGCCTCGGTGGGCGGGGCTAATTCGTCGATCAGCTTGTTCAGCTGCGGGAGTTCGCGGTTGTCGTTGAGCAGGGTGCGGATCCCGTCGAGATCCCAGCCGCGTTCGGCCAGCAGGCGGGCCAGCAATAGCTGCCGGACCTGCCGCGGGCCGAAGAGCCGCTGGCGCTTGTCGTCGGGAGCCTGTTCGGGCCGCGACAGCAGTCCTTCGTAAGCGTAGAAGCGGACCAGCCGCTCGGTCGAGCGATGCCGGTCCCCGTAGCCGAGGTCGGCCAGTTTTTCGGAGACGAACGCGGCCAGGTCTTCGGCCGTCCCTTGGAAGGTCTCGTCGTTCAGCCGGGCGGATAGTTTGAGCATGGCGTATTTATACATACATTCTGGTGTCAGCATTCCACCAAAGGCAACGCCTTTATTGCGCTAACTGTCAGCAAACTCCCTAAATGAAGCAGGCCGTCCGGTGTCGGACGGCCTGCGGGCCGGCTCCCTGGAGGGAGGCTCAGGAGTTGAGATTGTAACCTTCTTCGCCGTGGTCCGAGATATCGAGGCCGCGGGCCTCTTCTTCTTCGGTCGGGCGGAGGCCGATCACGGCCTTGATCACGTAGGCGAGGACCGCGGTGGCGACCAGGGAGAGCACCAAGGTGACGCCGACCGCCTTGAACTGCTCGGTGAGCAGGGTCTTGCCGACGATGTCCTTCAGGTTGGTGTTCAGGTTGCCGTTGACGTCTGCGGTCGCGCAGATGCCGGTCAGGATGGCACCTAAGGTGCCGCCCACGGCGTGCACCCCGAAGGTGTCGAGGGCGTCGTCGTAGCCGAGCTTGGACTTCAGGTAGACCACCGCGAAGAAGGGCACCACGCCGGCGAGCACGCCGATCAGGACGGCCGAGCTGGCGGTCACGAAGCCCGCGGCCGGGGTCACCACGACGAGGCCGGCGACGGCGCCCGAGCAGAGACCGAGGATGCTGGCGTGCTTGCGGAGGATCCATTCGAGGGCGCCCCACGTGAAGGCGGCTACGGCGGCGGCGAGCGTGGTGGTCATGAACGCCTGGGCGGCGACACCGTCGGCGGAGAGCGCCGAGCCGGCGTTGAAGCCGTACCAACCCACCCAGAGCATGCCGGTACCGATGGCGCAGAGCACCATGCTGTGCGGCGTCATGGCCTTCTTGCCGAAGCCGATACGCGGGCCGAGGATGATGCAGAGCAGGAGCGCGGACCAGCCCGAGGTCATGTGGACGACGGTGCCTCCGGCGAAATCGATCGCCTTGATGGAGGCCTTGGCGTTCCAGACGCCGTTCATCTCGCCGGTGATGCCCCAGATGTGGTGGGCCATCGGGAAGTAGACCAGGAACATCCAGCCGAGCATGAAGAGCATGACCGCGGAGAACTTCATGCGTTCGGCGATGGCGCCGACGATGAGGGCGGGGGTGATGATCGCGAACATGAGCTGGAACATCGAGAACACGTTCTGGGAGATCCAGTAGGCGTAATCGCCGTTAGGCGCGGCGCCCACGCCGTTGAGGAAGAAGAATTCGCTGCCGCCGAAGATCTTGCCGAGGAAGGTGCCGTCGAAGCTCTTGCCGAAGACCAAGGAGTAACCCACGGCCCACCAGAGGATCGTAACGAGGCCCGCCAACCCGAAGCACTGCGCCACCACGGAGAGCACGTTCTTGCCGCGCACCAAGCCTCCGTAGAAGAGGAAGAGGCCGGGCAGGGTCATGAAGAGCACCAGGGCGGCGCACACCATGATGAAGGCGTTGTGGCCGGGGCCGGCGGAGGCCGCGATCGGTCCCGCGGCGACTTTCTCGTCGCCCGCCTTCGGGCCGACGTTGTTCACGTAGGCCTCAAGGTCGGCTACGCGCTGTTCGATGGCGGGAGCAGCCGGGGCGGCTTTGGCGGGTTCGGCCGCCGGAGCAGGTGCGTTCTGCGCCGACGACAGGTAAGGCACTGCCGCCAGGGCGAGGATGGTGAGAGTTCGTATCAGGGATTTCATGGCGATAGCTCTTTCGCAACCCCCGTGCCAAGCCCGGCCAATTCAAGGTAACGTCCATTTGTGCCTAAATTAGAACGCAAGCCCAGGTCGGCCCTGCGTTAAAATCGACATTCCTGCCAGCTAAACCCGCCTAAATCGCCATTTAGTTCGGGTTGTAACCTTCTTCGCCGTGGTCGGCGATGTCCAGGCCCTGCGCTTCCGCTTCTTCCGACGGACGTAGTCCGATGGTCGCGGCGACGAGCTTCGCGATGATCCAGGTCATGACGAGCGAGACGATGACGCAAAGGAGCATGGCGGCGAGCTGGCCGGAGAAGAGGCCGTTGGCGACGAGCTTGCCGCCGGCTTCGTTGACGGCTCCGTCCATCAGCAGGGCCGTCGCGAGCGCACCGATCGTTCCGCCGACGCCGTGCACGCCGAAGGTGTCGAGGGCGTCGTCATACCCGAACTTCGGCTTGAGCACGGAGCAGGCCCAATAGGAGATGCCGCCGGCGAGCAGGCCGATGAGTACGGCCGAACCGCCCGAGACGAAGCCGGCGGCGTTGGTCACGGTCGCCAGGCCGGCGATTGCGCCCGAGCAAAGACCGAGGACCGAGACCTTGCCGCGGTGGACCTTCTCCACTAGCGCCCAGGTCAGCGTGGCCGTCACGGCGCCGAGCGTGGTGGTCAGGAAGGCCTGCAGGGCCACGCCATCGGCGGCGAGGGCCGAACCGGCGTTGAAGCCATACCAGCCGGCCCAGAGCAGGCCGGTGCCGATGACGCAGAGCACCATGCTGTGGGGCGGCATCGCCCGTTTGCCGAAGCCGACGCGCGGTCCGACGAGCACGCAGAGGAGCAGGGCCGACCAGCCCGAGGTCATGTGCACGACGATGCCACCGGCGAAGTCCGCGGCCTTGAAGGCGGCGTCCGCGTTGGCGATGCCGGCGAAGTCGCCGGTGGCGCCCCAGACGGCATGCGCGACCGGATAGTAGACGAGGATCGTCCAAAGGAAGGAGAAGAGCAGCACGGCCGAGAATTTCATGCGCTCGGCCACGGCGCCGATGATCAGGGCCGGCGTGATCGCCGCGAACATGGCCTGGAAGAGGGCGAAGGCCGCGGAGGAGAGGCCGGCCGCGTAAGCGGCGTCCGGGGCGAGGCCCAGGCCGGCGAAGCCGAAGTGCTCGCTGCCGCCGAAGACGTGTCCGAGGAAGCCGCCGGAGAAGTTCCTGCCGAAGACCAGGCTGTAGCCGAAGCCCCACCACATCAGGATGCCCATGGCGGTGAGCGCCAGGCATTGCGCGGCGATCGAGAGGACGTTCTTGCCGCGCACCAGACCGCCGTAGAACAAGAAAAGTCCTGGGATGCACATCATCAGCACGAGCGCGGTGCTGACCAAGACCCAGACGTTGTCGGCGGCGTTGGGGGAGGGGGTGGCAGAAATAAGCATGTTGCGACTTATTAAGCACTTTCTGTGCCATAAATTAGTCAGTGCCTGCTCCTCGCTTGCTATGGCGAGATTTCGAGGATAAACCCAAAAGCCCCGATAAAACCAATGTCTAAAGTTAAGCACGTTGTCGCACTTTGCACACTCCTTGGCTTGTTCACTTTCAGCGCCGCCGCCGAGCCCGCCAAGCCTTGGCTTCTGATGGCGGACTGGCAGAAGCGCGATGCGGACTTCGTATCCCATGCGGGCGGGGCGACGGGTTCTTTCGGTCGTTCCCGTTCCGGGGCCGAGCTCATCTATCAAGATGCCGACCGGGCCGTCGACCTGGAGTGGTATCGCTACGAACACCGCTTCGCGGGCGGAATCGCCGGGACCGAACGTTCCTACGGTGACGCCCAGGATCTAATCCTTTCAGGCTTCCGCCAATGGCAGGTCAGCCCGAAATACGCCGCCCAGGTGATCTACGGCCTGGAGTGGGCGGCGGAAGACGCCGTCGGCCTGGAAGACGGCTTCCGTTGGGGCTTGGGCGGCGCCGTCCGCTGGCAGCCGGACGCCGAGACCGACGTGGCCCTCGGCCTGATGCTCCAGGACCGCTTCGAGAATTCGATCCTGCCCGTGCCTTACGTGAAGGCCGTCTGGCGCCCGTGCCGCTACGCCGAGGTGGAACTGCGCGCGACCGGCTTGCAGAACGGCGTCATCTTCCGGGGCTTCCCGACCGGCGACCGATCGACGACCGTCGACCTCCTGGTCGCCTACGAGACTTTGAATTTCCGGCTCAGCGACGCCGCCTACGGCGGCCGCGCGGTCGTGGTCGGCGAAGTGCCCATCCGCGTGGGCGTGACGCAGTTCCTCGAAGCCTCGGGCACCTGGTTCGTGCGCGGTCAGTTCGAGTGGGTGCCGTTCGCCCGCCACAGCTTCAAGCACGACGGCGAGACGCAGGGCGCTTTCCAGCCAGGCGCGACCTGGGGTCTCGCCGGCCGCGTGGGCGCCCGCTTCTGACCGGTGTCGCCGCGTGGCGAGACTGCGACAGGCGACGGACGCGGGAGCCGGCAGGGAGACGGCGTGGGGTCAGGTCGCGACCGCGTTCAGCGCTTCGTCGCGTCGACGGATGGCCAGCTCGAGGTCGTGGGTGCGGAGCGAACGGCGGACGCGTCGCTTGGTGAAGTCCGCGAGGTGCTCGGTGTAGTGCAGCCACCACGTCCCGTTGTTGTTCCAGAGGTGGTGCAGGCGGTTGGCCTCGCTGACGCGGATGGACAGCTTGGCGGGGACGGGACGGGCGGCGGTGTCTTGGGTGTTGATCATGGTGGGCGGCGGTGAAAGGGACGCGCAGCACGATCAATCCTCAGGGGACTGTGATTTTTAGCCTTGCGGCTCTCATCTCGGCGCCTTGCGGCTCCGATCACCACCGTGGCCTGGAAGGGCTCGGTTGGTGCAGGTTCGGCTTTCGCCCGTCCTGCTCGTGATGCGACTGCTGAATGAACTGACGTCACTATGGGCGGCCGGCCGCCGGAAGGCAAGCGGGACCTGCGTTGCAGAGTGTCATAAGAAAGAGGGCGATGCCCCGGTCGGCGGGCTTGCCTGCCTCCAGGCGGCCGTCACGCTGGCTCCCGATGGGTTTCTTCCGCTTCCGCAAGGTCCTCCCGCTCGGCCGTTTCCTCCGGATCAACGTCTCGAAGACGGGGGCTTCGCTTTCCGTCGGCCGTCCCGGCGCGAGCGTCAACGTGCGCAAGGATCGCGTCGACGGCACGGTGGGGCTTCCCGGCAGCGGCCTCTCTTACAAGGAGCGTCTGGCGAACCGCGGCTGCGCCACCGCGCTGGGGCTCGCGCTCATGCTCGCTTCGGCGCTCGCCGCCGTCGTCGCCTGCGCGCGTTGAACGCGGGTTCGCACGGGAGGCTTGCGCGCCGTCGGCGATCTTCGCCGCAAGTGCCCGGGAAAGGACTCGAACCTTCACGCCTTTAGAGGGCGGCGGATTTTGAGTCCGCTGCGGCTGCCATTTCGCCACCCGGGCGGATTGCGGACGCCCATTCACTCCGCGTCGTCGCCGCCGCGCAAGAAAAACCGTGCGTCCGGACGCGCGGGGTCTGTCAGCGGAAAACGCCGACAACAAAAAAGGCGCTCCTTGCGGAGCGCCTTTCAGCGAAGATCTCGGACGAGATTACTTGGCGCCGAGGATCGCGTCCTTCGCGGCCTTGGCCACGCGGAACTTCACGACCTTCTTGGCCTTGATCTGGATCGTCTCGCCGGTGGCCGGGTTGCGACCGAGGCGGGCCTTGCGTTGGACGAGGACGAGCTTGCCGAGGCCGGGGAGCGTGAAGGAGTTCTTCGCGTTCTTGTAGGCGAGGGCCGCGATGATCTCGAGGATCGCGGTGGCCTGCTTCTTGCTGATCTCGGCTTTTTCGGCGATGGCGCCGGCGATCTGGGTCTTGGTGAGGGCTTTGGACATGTTGGTTATGGGTTGGGTGTGCAATGATGCGGATGTATTAAGTAGCGAACCTCGCGCTGAAAACCAGCGAAAAAAAAGGGTTTGGCGTAGGTTTCTTCCGAGCCCCTTCCCGGTGAAAAACCTTTTGCATGCCGCCGACTTCCTTCTTAGTTGAGTCCGCAGACCCAAACTCATGCGCCTACGCCCGCCCGCCGCCTTCTTGTTTTCCGTCCTGATCGGGGCGGTCGCCCTCCCTGCCGACGACGAAGTCGTCCGCCTGGAACCCGCCTTCGGCGAAATCCAGTTCAGCCTTCCGGTCGCCCTCGCCCCGTTGCCGGGCGACCGCGACACGGTCTTCGTGTTGGAGAAAGGCGACCCGGCTCCCGGGGCCACGGTCGACAAGAGCAAGAAGAAGGCTTCCGCCTACCTTGGCGGCAAGGTGCAGATGATCACCGGTCTGGCCTCCGGTCAGTTCGCCAAAAGGCAGGTCTTTCAGCTCGACCCCAAGGACGGTAAGTTCGACGCGGCCGGGGAGTGCGGCTTCCTGGGTTTCGCCGTTCACCCGAAGTTTCGGGAAAATAAGCAAGTATTTGCATATTATAGTCTTAGGATAGACGGGAAGCTGCATCAGCGGGTCTCCCGTTTCCTGCTTTCAAGCATCGCTCCTTTCACCGTAGACCCCTCGACCGAGCAGCCCTTCATCACCCAGCTCGACCCAGCCGCTAATCATAACGGCGGCGATCTGCATTTCGGCCCGGATGGCTACCTTTACATCAGCTGTGGTGACGGAGGCTCCGGAGGCGACGCTTTCGACACGGCCGGCTATATCAACAAAGGCTTCCATGCCGCGGTCTTCCGCATCGATGTGGACAAGAAGCCGGGCAATCTCGCTCCCAATCCTCATGAATCGGTGGTCACCGATGCCCAAGGCCGGGCTTACTACGCCATTCCGTCCGACAACCCCTTCCTCGGGGTGACCTCCCACCGAGGCCGGCCCGTCGACCCCAAAGCCGTCCGGACGGAGACCTGGGCGACCGGCCTGCGCAACGCCTGGCGGATCTCCTTCGATCCCAAGACCGGGGCCTGTTTCGCCGGCGACGTGGGGCAGGGGCTCTATGAGGAAATCGACATCCTGGTGGCCGGCGGCGACTATGGCTGGCACGACGTCGAGGGTTTCCACGTCTTCAATCAGAAGGATTCCGGCGGCAAGAAGGCCATGCCGGCCCTCGCTCCCGCCTCCGCCTTCAAGGCCCCCATC
The DNA here is from genome assembly GCA_046091055.1 of Verrucomicrobiota bacterium. GTDB lineage: Bacteria > Verrucomicrobiota > Verrucomicrobiia > Opitutales > UBA953 > UBA953. The sequence goes on from JBJTAX010000167.1 coordinate 8,349, forward strand.
CATGAATATGACCGTAAACTTGGGAATTCCGTGACGGGCGGCGTCGTCTGCCGCGGCGAGCGCGTCCCGGCCATCGCCGGCGCCTACGTCTTCGGAGATTTCGCCTCCGGGCGCATCTTCGCCCTGCATCCGCGGGGCGGCAAGTGGGAGTCACGGCAGATCGCGAAGGACTTCAGCGTCGCCGGCTTCGGCCATGACCCGGCCCACGGCGACGTCCTCGTCGCTTCCCTCACCGGCAAGGTCCAGCGCATCGTCCGCAAATAAGCCGATGCTTTCCCGCCGCGCGCTGCTGGGTCTGGCTGGCTCCCTGCTCGCAGGCTCCGCCGTGCGTCCGGTCCTCGCGGCGGCTCCTTCGCCGACGGCGCCGGAATTCAGCCTGTTCACGAAGCATCTCGTCGGGTTGCCATACGACCAGCTCGCCGAGGTCGTCGCCGGACTCGGCTTCAAGGGCGTCGAGGCCCCCGTGCGCAAGGGCGGCCATGTCGAGCCGGCGCGCGTCGAGGAGGATCTCCCGAAACTCGCCGAGGCCTTCAGGAAGCGCGGCGTGGCGATCACGCTGATGACGACCGACCTCAACGAGGTCAGCGCGGCGGACCGCACCGAGCAGGTGCTCCGCACCGCCCGCGCCCTCGGCGTTCCGCGCTACCGCATGAAGTGGTACGCCTACGCCGGCGCGAAGACGCCTTGGCAGCAGCTCGATGAGATCAAGCCGCGCCTGCGGGACCTGGTGGCGCTCAGCAAGGAAGTCGGCGTGCTCCCCTGCTACCAGAACCACTCGGGGTCGAAATACGTCGGCGCGGGGGTCTGGGACATGGCCATGCTCATGCGTGCGCATCCCGCCGAGGATCTGGCATGGGCGTTCGACTTCTTCCACGCCACCGTCGAGGGCGGCCTGTCCTGGCCCAACGAGCTCGCGCTCGTCCAGGACCGTATCGGCATGGCTTACTTCAAGAATTTCAAGTGGGCGGGCAAGACCCCCGAAGGGTGCCCGCTGGCCGAAGGGGTCGTCGGGCGCGACGCGGTGGCTCGCCTGCGGGCCGGCTCGTTCCGCGGGCCGGTCTGCCTCCATGTCGAATACCTCCGGGGCAACCCCACGGATCCGGCCCATCTCAGGCTCGCGATCGAGGCCACCCGCCGGGATTTCGCCACCCTCCGCGAGTGGTGGGCTTGAGCCAAGCCGGGTTGGGGCGGGCCCAATGATAGGCTGGAACTTGCGAGGGCAGGGGATGTAGTAACCTTCTCCCCGCCATGCCCCGCTCCGTCCTCTTCCTTTTCGCCGCGGCCTCGTTGGTCGCCGCGCCTAAGTCCGCACCGGTCGCCATACCCGCGCCCGAGCCCTTCAAGCCTTCCGAGGGCGGGTCGCTCCCCGCCGGCCTCTTCCAGCTGCCCGAAGGCCTCGAGGTCACGCTTTGGGCCCGTTCGCCGATGCTGGCGAACCCGACCAACATCGACTTCGACGCCCAGGGACGTCTCTGGGTCAACGAGGGCGTCAATGACCGCACCTACACCACGGGCGGCAAGCGCCGCCCCGAAGGCGACCGCGTGATCGTGCTCAGTGACGCCAAAGGGCAGGGCTTCGCCGACTCCGTCCAGACGTTCGTGCAGAACCCTGACTGGACCTCGCCGCTCGGCATCGCCGTCATCGACAACGTCGTCTACGTCTCCCACGCCCCGACCATCACGAAGTTCACCGACGTGAACCGCGACGGCAAGTTCGACGCCGCGGTCGACAAGCAGGAGACTTTCCTCACCGGTTTCGGCGGCCAGGACCATGACCATTCGCTCCACGCCGTGGTCGCCGGTCCGGACGGCAAGCTCTACATCAACTCCGGCAACTGCGGCGCGGTCGTGACCGACAAGTCGGGCAAGACCTTCCGTGTCACCAGCAACTACCTCGACGAACGGGGCGGCAAGTGGCCCTTCGACGCTCGCGCTCACATCGGTACGAAGAGCGACGACGGCTTCGTCTGGTCCTCCGGCTTCTCCGGCCGCCTCAACGCCGACGGCACGGGCCTTGAGATCCTCGGCAATGGCTACCGCAACAGCTTCGAAAGCTTCCCGTCCTCCCTCGGCGACCTCTTCCAGGGCGACAACGACGACTCCCAAAGCTGCCGCACTTCCTTCGTCCTCGAATACGGCTCGGCCGGCTACACCACTCCCGCGGGCCAGGGCTACGGCTCCGTCAGGCGTCCCGGCCAGTCGATGCCGCGCGCCCACTGGCGGCAGGACGATCCCGACACGATGGACGTCGGCGACGTCTACGGCGGCGGCTCGCCCACAGGCATCACGGTCTACGAGAACGGCGCGCTCGGCGAAGCCTGGGCCGGCACGCTCCTGAACTGCGAGCCTTCGCGCAACACGGTCCTCGCCTACAAGCTGGCTCCGCAGAAGGGCACCTACGCCCTCAACGAGTCCACGCGCAGGGATCTCATCACCTCCAACCCGGCCCGTGAGTTCGTCGGCACCGACTTCAAGAAGATCTCGCCCGAGGAGGCCGCCAAGCCCAACGAACGCATCCTCTTCCGCCCGTCCGACGTCGCCGTCGGTCCCGATGGCGCCATCTACGTGGCGGATTGGTATGACTCCCGCGTCGGCGGCCACCAGACGCTCGACGACACCTGCACCGGCGCGATCTACCGCATCGCCCCGAAGGGCTTCAAGTCCGTGGTCCCCAAGGTCGACCTCTCCACGCCCGAAGGCGCCGCCGCCGTGCTGCGCAATCCGGCCGTCAACGTCCGCCACCTCGGGTTCACCGCGCTCAAGGGCTTCGGCGCCAAGGCGCTGCCGGCCGTCTCGGAGATCCTCCGTGACGCCAATCCGTATGTCGCCGCCCGCGGCGTGTGGCTCCTGCCGTACCTCGGCGACGAAGGCGTCAGCCGCACGAAGGCCTTGCTCAAGGACCCGAATCCCTCCCTGCGCCGCCTGGCCTTCCAGTCGCTGCGCCGCGCTGGACATGACACCCTCGGCGTCACGGCCGAACTGGCCAAGGACGCCGATGTCGCCGTCCGTCGCGACGTCGCCACCTCGCTCCACGGAGCGCCGGCCGCCAAGGCCGTGCCTATCCTGGTCGAGCTCGCCCGTCGGCTCGACGTCTCCGACAAGAACTCCGTCGCCGCCTTCGGCCTCGGCTCCGCCAACAAGACGGATGCCGTCTGGTCTGCGGTGAAGTCCTCGCTGGCCAAGGGCGGCGCCGAAGCCTGGTCGCCCGAGGTCGAACGCATCGCCTGGCTCCTCCACCCGGCTTCCGCGGTGCCGGAGTTCCTCGCCCGCGCTTCTTCCGTCAAGGTCTCGCAGGCCTCCCGCACGCTTGCGGTCGAGTCGCTCTCGTTCGTCGACAGCAAGGAAGCCGCCCTCGCGATGATCAAGCTCTGCGCCGAAGGTTCGCCCTCCGCTTCCGAAGCCAAGGGCTGGGCCCTGATGCGCATGACCGGCCTCTGGTCGGCCTACGACATCCGCGCCGAACTCAGGAACGCCGGCGTCTACGATGCCAAGAAGGTCGTCGTGAACGCGATCGAGGTGCCGGAAGCCCCCGTCGGGACCTACACGGAGCAGGACGTGCTCGCCAAGACCGGCGACGCCGCCAAGGGCGCCGCCTTGGCCCAGCGTTGCGTGATGTGCCACCAGCTCGCCGGCAACGGACCGGCCTACGGTCCGGAGCTCAAGGGCTGGGCCGCCCGCCAGAGCCGCGAGGCCCTCGTCCGTGCCATCGTCAACCCCTCGGCGGACATCGCCTTGGGCTACGAAGGCGTCTCCCTTAAGCTGAAGGCCGGCGGCCGCATCGACGGTCGCCTCCAGTCCAATAACGATCCGATCGTCATCACCTCGACCGGTGGCCTCACCCAGTTGGTGCCCAAGGACCGCGTCGCGGGCGGCCAGACCAAGATGACTCGTTCCCTCATGCTGTCCGGCGAACAACTGGGTCTGAGCGCCCAGGATGTGGCCGATATCGCCGCCTACCTCGCTTCCTACAAGTAAGCCCGCAGGCCTAAAGCACTGTTTCGAGGGGGTTTTCCATCAGGAAGACCCCCTTTTAATTTACCGCTTGCTTCCGGGGCTGGGTTTATCAGGTTCGACCCTCCTTTCCCTAGGCGAGGCACGGCCGCATGACGCGGGCCCGCGACTCACTGGGCACCAAAAGACCTTATACCAACATGAAGCAGCTCACCCTTAACGTCACCAGCCGCGCGCTCCATGGCCGCGGTCCCGCCCGTCGCCTCCGCGTCGAAGGTTCCATTCCCGCCATCATCTACGGCAAGTCCGGCAACCAGAGCGTCGCCGTGAAGCAGGAGGCCTTCCGCGACCTCATGCGCGCCAAAGGCAACGCCGCCTCCCTCATCGATCTCGACGTCGACGGCAAGAAGATGCTCTCCCTCATCAAGGAGTTCCAGCGTCACCCGATCACCCAGAAGTTCCTCCACATCGACATCATGGAGATCGACCCGAGCTCCCCGATGACCGCCGCGATCCCGGTGCGCGTCATCGGCGAGGCTTACGGCGTCAAGACCGACGGCGGCACGCTCGCCATCGTCTCCCAGACCATCAACGTCCGCTGTCTTCCGAAGGACCTCCCTGAGTTCATCGAGATCGACGTCACCGAGCTCAAGGTCAACGAGTCCATCCACGTCGGCGAGGTCAAGGCCCCCCAGGGCATCACCTTCCCGGGCGACCCCAAGCGCGTCGTCGTGGTCTGCTCGGAAATGGCCGAGGAAGAAGC
>JBJTAX010000168.1:0-3778 GCA_046091055.1 Verrucomicrobiota bacterium
GTTCCTCCTTCAACGACCAACCCGGTACCATCGTGAAAGCCATCGACAAGACCCTTGAAGACGCGGCCATCGCCGGCGTCGCCCTCGACCGCCTGCAGACCCGCGTCACGGTGAACGACCTGCCGGACAACCCCCAGGCCCGGTCCGCCCTCTTCGACGACCTCGGCGAGGCCGGGCTCAGCGGCGACATGATCATCAAGAACCTGGGCAAGGACGGCACGGCCCCCCTGACCTTCTCCGTGACGACCGACCAGTTCTCACGCGTCGAGGCCGTCGTCGGCCAGACCCTCAAGAAACTCGGTTCCGGCTCCGTCCGCTCGGCCGGCGAGATCTCGAAGCTCTCCATCGTGGGCGTCGGCATGATCTCGCACCCCGGCGTGGCCGGCACCCTCTTCAAGGCCCTCGCCTCCGTCGGCGTCAACAGCGAGCTCATCACCACGTCCGAGATCAAGCTCTCGGTCGCGCTCGAGCCCGCCAAGGCCGACGCCGCCGTCCGCGCCGTGCACACGGCCTTCGGCCTCGACAAGGCCTGAGGCGGCACTCCCCTCTTGCCCGCCGGCCCGCCCCGACCATACTCGGGACGATGCCGCGGTCCGCCCTCGCCACCCTCTTCGCCGCCCTCGTCGGCCTCTGGCTGACCGGTCAGGCCGGAGCGCAGGAACTGCCCCCGAACCTGCTCACCGCCGAGACCCCGATGAGCCCGGGGACCAAGCCGGACCGGCGTGCGACCTTCCGGCTGGCCGAAGAAGCGGCGGCCGCCGGACTATCCTCGACCGCGATCGGGTTCTACGCCGATCTCCTCGCCGACCCGCGTCTCCCGGAAGCCGAACGCGAGCAAGCCGGGCTGGGCCTCGCGGCGGCCTACCTTGAGCGCACCCGGATCGGCGAGGCGAAGGCGACGCTGAAGTTCCTGCCGAAGTCGCCGCGCAAGGCGCTGCGCGAGGGATTGGTCGCCCTGCTCGAGAACGACCTCGCGGACGCCCGCCGACAGGCGGCCGGACTGGACCTCGCATCCCTGCCCTCGGTCGAACTGGCCTGGGCCCATGCCTTGCGCTGGATGGTCGCGGCGGCGGACGGCGACAATCTCAACGCCAACCTCAGCCAGGAAGCCGCCGCCCGCGCCGCCGTCTCGGAGGAGCAGCGTCAACGCATCGAAGTGCTCGGTTACCGCGCGGCCATCGTCGCCGGCAAGCTCGAGAACCGCACGGTCGAGGCCTTGCGCGACCTGGCCGAAGACGCGCGCGGCACGCCGCTCGCTTTCGCCTACGCCCGCAATCTGGCGCTGGCGCTCGCCCACCTGAAGGATCCGAAGGGCGCCGCGCAGGCGCTCGCCGACGCAGGCCAGCTCCCGCCGGCCCGCCAGGCCGAAGCCGACCTGCTCGCCGGCCTGATCATCGGCGCCGAACAGGCCGCCGGCCGCGAACGGCTCAAGGAAGCGGCGCGCAACCCGGCCAACCTGGCCGTCCGCCTCACCGCCTTGCGCGCGCTCGTGGCGGCGGCCGACCCGCGCGGCGAAACCGAGCCGGGCAAGCCCGTCCTCGCCGACCCGCGGGCGGTCGCCATCGAGGTCAACGACTTCCTGCTCCGCCGCAACCCGGGGCAGCTCTCCTACCATTGCCCGCGCGACCCGCAGGTTCTTGACGCGATCCACCTCGCCCGCGCTCAGCTCATGCTGTTCGCCGGTAACCGCGAGAAAGCCCGCCAGGCGGCCGAGGACTTGCTCACGGACGTCCCGGCCAGCCCGCTCGTCCGCGAGGCCACCCGCACGCTGGCCATCGCCGCCTGGGGCGACGGCTCCTACCGGCTCGCCTCCACGCACCTCGCCGCCCTGGCCGACAGCAGCGTCGAGCCCGACCGCGCGTCGTTGCGTATCGCGGCCGCCGACTGCCTTTTCCTGGCGAAGGACTTTCCTCTCGCCGAAAAAGCCTACGCGGCGCTCCAGCTCGACGCGGCCGACATCAGCCTGGCCGAGGATGCCTTTCACCAGCGGGTCCTCTGCATGCTCGAGACCGGCGAGGACGCCGCCGCCTGGGACCGCGCCGCGGCCGCCATCCAGGAGACCGCGCGCGCGAACCGCACCCGGTCGCGCCTGCCGCTGTGGTCGGCCATCTGGAGCCTCGTCGAGGACGCCCGTAAGGCGAACCGTCCGGGCGAAGCCGGCCGTCTGCTGACGCGGCTCCAACCGCTGATCACCGACGCCCGCGCCGACTACGCGCTGCGTTTCGAAGGGCAGCGCGCGCTGATCGCGATCGCGGAAGGCCAGCCGGGCCTGGCGGGCGTCGTCGCCGACGGCATCGCGCGCCGTCTCGAGAACCCGCCCGCCGACCCGGGGCTCGCCGACCTGCGCAAGGCCGCTCCGGAACTCCGCGGCCACGCGGCCTTGCTCAAGGCGCGCACCGCCCTCAACACTGGCTCCGCCAAGGGCGTCGAAGAACTCGTGGAGCTCCGCCGCCGCTTCGGCAAGGTGCCCGCCGCCGCGGCCTCCTACCTCGTCGAAGGCCGCCACCTCGCCGCGACCGGACGCCACGCCGAAGCCCAGGCGCGGTTCGAGGAACTCGCCAAGGAGTTCGGCCGCGAACCCGCGCTCGCGGAATTCGCCGCGCTGGGTCTCTATGAGGCCGCCGAACAATCCGTCCTGCGCGCGCCGAACGACGGGGAAGGCCGGCTCAAGGACGCCGTGGTGCTGCTCGAGCGCTTCACCGACGCCTTCCCCGGCAACCCGCTCCTCGCGCGGGTCACCCTGCGCCGCGCGGAGATCCTCCGCTCGCTGGGAGAGTTCGACAAAGCCCTCCTCGTGCTCGACGGCCTGATCCGCGACCGACCCACCGATCCGGCGCGCCCGCAGGCCGAGATGGCCAGGGCCGACGCCCTCTTCGGCCTCGCCGAGCTCCGCCGAGATCGCAACGGACAGCTTGATCGCCAACGTGTCGCCCGCGCGGTGGCCGCGTATGAGCGCATCGCGGACGCCTGGGCCAAGGATTCGCCGGAAACCCGCCTCGAAGCCTTGTACAAGTGGGCCTTGGCCCTGGCTGAACGCGCCAAGGCCGAAAACGGGGCCGAAGCCGCCGCCAGCCGCCTCGAGGCGCGGAGGATCCTGCTCGCCCCCCTCGGCGCCTTACGCGCCGCCGACGCCCGCGCCGCAGGCGACGACGCCGGCCGCCTCTCCGCCGACGGAAGGCTCTGGCTGGCCCGCGCCATCCTGCTGACCGGCGAACTCTGCGAACTCGACGGCGACGTCGCCGAAGCCGTCGCCGCCTACGGCATCATCGTCCACGTCAACCAAGGTCTCCCCGCCGACCGGACCCGCCTTCCCGGCCAGGCCGCCGCCGAAAGCAAACTTGCGGCCCTCCGCCGTTCCTCGTCCACTCCCCGCTGAGCCATGCAACGCTTCTCGTTCCCCTTCGACGCCGGCCCGTTCGTCTGGCTGCTTCTCATCCTGGCCTTCCTCGCCCTTGTCTTCGCCGTCGAACGCGCTCTCTTCCTGCACCGCGGCCTCGTGCTTTCGTCCGACTTCATCGAAGGCGTGCGCAATAACCTGCGCGCCGGCCGTCCGCTGGAAGCCCTCGCGGCCTGCGAAGAGTCGCCCGGCCCCGTCCCCCGGGTGGTGAATGCCGCCCTGCTGCGCGCCGCCACCGGGGAAGCAGCCATGCGCGCCGCCGCCACCGAAGCCGCGCTGCTCGAACTGCCGGTGCTGGAACGCCGCCTCGGCACCATCGCCGCCATCGGGCGCGTCGCCCCTCTGCTCGGACTCGCCAGCACGGCGCCGGCGAGTCCGAGC